>JAZRMD010000229.1:0-5318 GCA_045647285.1 Acutalibacteraceae bacterium | reverse complement strand
CCTCGCTAACGCTCGGACAGTTCCCTCGTCAGAGGGAGCCGAAAAAGCGGAGAAACAAAAGGCCCCCTTGCCGAATGGGGGCTGTCTGCGCAGCAGACTGGGGGATACAAGGTAACCCAGTCAACGAAACCAACTATTTCGGTGGTTTTGATTACCGTCTTTTTCGCCATAGGGCGCCGATTCCTACACCAACAAGAGAAATCCCACCGTACACGATGCCGTACACCCATGCCGAAACGTTGTAATAAATAAAAAGGGTAGGGAAAAACAATCCCACGACCAGCATCGCTATGAAAGGAGAAAATCCTTGGCGGATGCCGAAGAGCGCACCGAGAGCAAAGATGAACAGGGGAAAGAGGATCAATAATAGTCCTATCGCCATCCCGGTGTCGGTCATTATCAACGGCAGGATATAGAACAGGACTACCAGAATACTGGCGTAAGGCAGGTAAACACGCAACCCGTTTAACATAACGCTCACCCCATCTTTTAATTTCTATTTCTATTATACACATATCCGTTGGGGTTGTCTACCGACAATTTTCGTTGTGTTTGTGACGATGGTGTGTTCCATGCGCAAAATTAAGAAGGATAACCTTATGGATGCGCTAAAAAACGACACCCTTTGAGGAATCTTGCAACTTCCATAGCGTTGTGGTATACTATCTTCGAAATGACTGGAGAGGAGAGGCTGTATGCCCAAAATGCGTATGTCGGGAGACTGGACGGTGCGTCGCGCCATGTTGTTGACCGGCTGTATTGTGTGTGCCTGCGTGGTGGTGGGGCTGTGGTTGTCTCCCCGTTTGCTGATGGTGACCTGCATATGCATAGCAGCGCTTATTGGCGTCATCGTGCTATTTCGTCCATTGCGGCGTCCGGTCCCTCTGTTTTGTTTGGCGGTGATGTTGCTTTCCCTCCTGCGTGTCGGTCTGTATACCGGCACGGAAGTGCCTAAGGTAGAGGACGTGATTGGAACCACCGACAACATTGTGGCTCAGGTGGTGGAATGTCCTTCATCCGGACGGATGTACACGGTGCGCCTAGTGGATTCATCCGCTTTGCCGGAAGGCACCGATTTGTTACTCTTTTGCGACGACACCGTGGCGCCGTACCTGCATGAATATGTTACCGCAACGGTACAATATCACCGCCTATACGATTCACAGATGCATCATCGTGGCGACGGGGTGTACTTGCAGGCTTTTCCCACCGATTATGGCGAAAATTCGGTCCACATATCGGAGGGGGTGAACACCGTTTCTTGGACCCAATGGTTGCGGCCAGTACGGGACCGGCTTTCGGATACGCTGTCAGCCACGTTATCCGGTGATGAGGGCGGTTTGCTGGCGGCTATGTGTCTTGGGGATAAAAGCAAACTGTCTGCCGCCGTATCCAACGCATTTCGTGGCTGCGGATTGCCGCATCTGTTGGCGGTGTCGGGTCTGCATTTGACCATATTGGCCGGAACAATGGAGGTTACCCTGCGTCGCTTACGATTGCGGCGTGCGTTGATTGCGCTCTTCACCATTCTGCTTATCTTTCTGTATATGTGGCTGATTGCTTTTACTCCATCGGTAACGCGGTCGGGCATAATGTATATTCTGTTGCTGATCGGTTTGATGATACGCCGCCAATCGGATGGGCTGAATTCTCTGGGTCTGGCCATGACGGTCATCTTTATGACCGGTCCCCAGGCGGTGTATGACCTGGGCTTTTGGTTTTCTTTTGGCGCCACCGCCGGTCTGCTGTGTTATTACACCCGTCTGCGCCTATGGTTGCGGATGCCGGTGCAACGATGCGCTCCTGTGGTTATGCGCTTTTTGGGAGCGATTGCCGACGGTGTGGCGGTTACCATAGCGGCTACGTTACCCTTGATACCGGTGATGGGTATATTGTTTCGCGAGGTGGCACTGATCGCTCCCATATCCAATCTGCTTACGGTCATCCCGGCCGGATGGATGTTGGTACTGGGGTTTCTCGGTATGCTATTGCAGTCTTTTGGCATACTGACGGCGGTGGGCGAATTATTGCTGATCGTGGCCGGATTGATTGCCAAGTACATTATAATTGTGGCAGAATTTCTATCCTCTTTGCCGGGTGCATCCTTGCTGATACAGTATACCTGGCAGACGGTATGGCTGGTGGTCGTGTGCGTACTGATGGGGGTGGCTATAATGCGTTGGCGTTTGTCCACAGTACGCCGAGTATGGTGTGGCTGTATGGCAGTACTTTTGTTGATTAGCACTGTGTTTGCCTCGTTGCATTATGGCCGGACGACGATACAGGTCCTCAATAACGAAGGATGCTCTGTGGTGGTGCTGCAATACAAGGGTGAAAGTGTCGCTTTGGTGCAAGAGCTGGAGGGTGTGCGTATGGCTCGCAGCGCCTTTGAAGCGGATGGATATCGCTCATCCCCGTTGTTGGTGGTGGATGACGGCTCCACATCCCAGATGGAGCTTCTACAGGATTGGCGTGAGGCATATCCTGAAACGCTCATATATTCCGGTGGTCGGGTGTCGTCGTTCAGTTCGGTATCGACGGTGTCGGTAGGGGATACCTTACAATTTTGGGATTATCACTTCCTGCGTCTGTTGCCGGACGGTTGGTGGCTCCTGGAGGTAGGGGCAAACCGCCTGTTGATCGCACCTCGGCGCCGGACGGCGTTACCGAATATACCGGCGGATGCATATGTTTTGTTGGAGTCGGCCTTGCCTCAATCTATGCCCGACACGGATGCGCTGGTTATACAAATACAAGCACAGCAGCAGACGACTGCTATTCATCCGGGCGGTGGATATTATGTGGACTGGGATGAAGGTGTGCGCCTTTTTACCGATGGGATAGACATGCAATTTGCGTCATAGGATGGTGGTTCTTATGTGGTTTTTCAAGAAAAAACAGAAGACGGAAAGCGTGGCCGAGCGCTTGGATGGGATGGAGTTGCAGTTCTTAGCCAGACGGTATACGGATGATAACGGTAATCCTCAAGAGATCGGCCTCGGGCACGGCGGCCGTATCAATACGGCTAACGGTCACGTGATTCTCACCAACTCTGAGAAGGAAGTGTTTGTTAATCAACAGATCGATACGGTAGAATGCGGAGAATTGATGTCCCTCAAAGGTGCTATTTTTCGTGGATTTAATGAATTGACCGGGCAAGAGGATACGATCGTTGTGTATTATACCGGTTTGCGGCAATAAAAACGGAGCCTTACAGTAAAGGCTCCGTCAATAGGGTGATATGCTCGTCAAAAGACGTCTTTTCATTGGTGCATACGCAGATGTAGATACCCCGATCGTTCAGGTCGGGGTATTCGTATGTCCATAAAGGGGGCGACAGATGGAGGGAACGCGGCAATCCGACACCGGTTAGTTTGGCGGCCGCCTCCTTGTGCGTCCACAGCCTGGTAAACCGGACATCTGGTTCTTCCTGCATCCATTGACGTTCTTCTTCGGTAAACCAACGCCGAGCCACGTGTGTGCGGCAAGGGGACAGTGCTTGTGCATCCAGCCCTACCGGCACGTCGGCTGTGGCGCAGAACACCCATCGGTCGGTATGGCTGAGATTAAAGTGCGTGTCCGGGCAGGTCGGCAGATATGGTTTGCCGTTTTCGAGATAGGTCACTTTGTCGGTGCCAAATAGTCGCTGTAACAGCAACCCGGCTACCAGACGCTGGGTCTGCAACAAGGGGGAGGAGAGCCGCCTTATGCGCTCTCTACGTAGAGGGTCAAGATGCTGGGCGGCGTGGTCCAACGTGTAACTATCCGGAATGGATTCGATATAAACACCGTATACCTGCACCATAGCGTTACCTCCCTTCGGTTGGTTTCTGCAGATTATTCTACACCGATTTATCAAAAAAAGCAATGACTTTTGTTGCAGAGGACTTAGGCCTATGCTATAATAAGATATCTTGTTGTGAGGTGTGCATTATGAACGTTGTAGATACTTTGGTAGGCGAGTTTTCCATTAAGCGTACCTATGCCGATAACATTATCGCCTTGTTGGACGATGGTAACACCATACCGTTTATTGCCCGTTACCGTAAGGAGCAGACCGGGTCGCTGGATGACCAGGTGCTGCGAGAGTTTGCTGACCGATTGACCTATCTGCGCAATCTTGAGGAACAACGGGCAAAATACCGCGCAGTCATTGAGGAGCAGGGTGCATTAACAGAAGAACTGGCGGCGGCCTTGGATGCAGCGGTAACGATGACCGAACTGGAAGACTTATACCGACCCTATCGGCCAAAACGCCGCACCCGGGCAACGGTTGCCAAGGAGCGTGGTTTACAGCCCTTGGCGGATCTGCTGTATCAGCAGGACACCGCCATCGACCCCGAAAAGGCGGCGCAGGATTATCTTACTGAAGATGTGCCCACTGTGGAGGATGCTCTGGCCGGCGCTCGGGATATTCTGGCAGAGCTGATAGCGGATGATGCGGCGGTACGTAAGCGTCTGCGTGTAGTGTGTATGGCCAACGGGCATCTGGTGTCCAAGGCGGCTACCGAAGAGGATAGTGTGTATTCCAATTACTACGATTTCCGTGAGCCGCTGAGCAAGGTCCCCGGCCACCGGATATTGGCTATCAACCGGGGCGAACGGGAAGAGTTCTTAAAAGTCCGAGTGGAGTTTGATACGGCTCACGCTTTGCGCATCATCTCGTCTGAGCATATTCACAATGACAGCGTTGCCGCCCGTCAGGTACAATTGGCGGCGGAAGATGCCTATGACCGGTTAATTTTTCCCTCGTTGGAACGAGAAATGCGTAACGCCTTGACCGAAGCGGCGGCGGATTCTGCTATTAAGGTGTTTTCTGTCAACCTGCGTCAGTTGCTGATGCAACCGCCGGTAAAGGGTAAGGTGACCTTGGGCCTGGATCCGGGATATCAACACGGATGTAAGACGGCTGTTATTGACGGCACCGGTAAGGTGTTGGATACCGGCATTGTGTTCCCGGTGCCGCAATTTAAGCGAATGGATGAGGCTAAGCGCATTATTTCGGGTTTTATCCGTAAGCATAAGGTGGAAGTCATCGCTATCGGTAACGGTACCGCCTCCCACGAAACCGAAGTGTTTGTGGCAGACCTTATCCGAGATATGGGGGACAGCGGCGTAGCCTATATGGTGGTTAGCGAAGCCGGTGCGTCCGTCTATTCCGCCTCCAAGTTGGCGGCTCAGGAGTTTCCTGATTTTGACGTCAATTTACGCTCCGCCGTGTCCATTGCCCGGCGATTGCAGGACCCCCTGGCGGAATTGGTAAAGATCGACCCCAAAGCCATAGGCGTGGGTCAGTATCAACACGATCTGCCCCAAGC
>JAZRMD010000228.1:0-8275 GCA_045647285.1 Acutalibacteraceae bacterium | reverse complement strand
AGATTGTCGGAATACTCACTCATATCCACGATCAGCATGGGACGACCTAACAGCGCACTGCATTGTTCCGCCAAGAAGGTCTTACCCACGCCGGAGGGACCGGTGAACAGGAAGGTGGCCAACGGCCCCTTGCGCTTAGGATTGTGGGCCGCAAACATCTCGCACTCAAATACGCTCTGCACCACCAGGTCCACCGCATGACGCTGACCGTGTACCTTGGACAGTAATCCTTCCTTGAGGTCATTAATACGCTCTGCCTGCTCCGTCAAAGAAAGCGGTCGTTCCGACTCCGGCTTGGGAGGTTCAGCCAGAGGAACAAGCGCAGGCGGAACAGCGGGTGCAGGCTGGTCGTCGGCGTCCTCCACGGTACACCGGGCGCCGGCAAGCAATTTCTTGAGGGCGGCATCCCCCTCGGTAGCCGGGCCGTCAGTAGACACGTCCTTGACGGTCACCGAGATAAGCTTCTCCGCCTCTTCGCCGGAAAATACAGCCTTGAGGGCGGCCAACGCCGCCTCACGGCAGGAGTCTTCCCCCTTGCCGGTTTCGATAAAGAAAGTGTGCCGAAAGCTACCCAGCCCCTCCCGGCGGATACCGGTGGGGGTGAGCAGCTGCATCAGCTGTGCGTGAATATCGTCCCACAGCTCGCTCCCCTTGTTCTCCTTGTAGTCCCACAGCACCTGGGAAGAGCGTAAAGAAAATACCACCTTAATGACACGCATGGTCATTCACGTCCTTTCAAAGTTAAAAAATCGGCTCACCGGATGGCAAAGCCACCCCCCGGTGAGCCGGTGTGAGACCATCAGGCGTAGATAGCCTTCATAATAGCCGGTTTGACATCCTCGGCAATCTTGAGAATACGCACCAACAGTTCAAACGCCTCATCGGCCGCGCTCTCTACAGACAGCAACGCGTCATCGTGGATAACCAGATCGCGATCCTGGTCCAGATAGAAGGTAGCCCACTTATACCGAGCGTTAAGCTCGTTGCACAGGAACAGCAGGTCGGCAAACTTCTCCTCAGGAATACGCTCGTACACGACGTACAGAGAGTAATATTCGCCCTGCTCACCGCTGAAGAAGCACTTAGCTACCTTACCCTGGTAGGGGAAATCCACCACCGTGTCGCCGTCATTATCCACCCGGGTCTCGTAACGAAGGCCTTTGGAATCCAGCATTGCCGTAAACAGATCTGCACACACAGACATAGAAATACCTCCCTAAAATTGTTATTTTGAGTATACTATACTTATCAAAGAAAGTCAACGGATAATTGCCTTTTTTCGGCAAAATCGGGGAACTATTGCCAACGGCGTAACCATGCGGCGGCGTTGGTGGGCAACCACCGTTCCGGTTGTTCCCACGCAGCCGCTATGACTGCGTCGCACACCGCCTTACTGCGTATATGCAATAAGGTGGCCTCTCCGCAGGTGGTCTGGCGTACAAGGCCCTGCTCACGGGCATAGTTTTCAAACCGCTGGTGGTCCAGATACAGCCAGAACAAGGTATCGCTGCGCCGGGGGCGGTCTTCAAAGGCGCATATGGAAGATACAGCCTCCTCGTACCGGCCTTGTTGACCGGCGGCCGTTAACGCCCGGTCCACCAGAATATACTCACACAGGTGGCGCAGGGTCAGACTTTCAAATCCAACGCCAACCATCACCACGTCTGCGTCCATATCGTACAGCTTCTGCCACGGAGAGTCTGCCGCAAAAGGCGTATCCCCGTAAATGCCGTATCGTCTGCCGGTCTGGCCGTGGGTAGCGGTCAACAGACGGGCGTTGACGCCGATGGCCGATACGGCGTGGGTAGCCTGATCGCTGCGCAACGCATCGGGGCGACGGCGGAACACCTCGGTGATAAGTCCGGTATCGGAAGGCTTATCTATATGCCACGTATGGTAGGCGTTCTCAAAATCCTTCATAGTCAGGGTAGGCACTACCACCGTGCCTTCTTCCCCCACAGCGGCAAGAAACCCATCTATGACATCGTCGGCGCCATTCTCCACCCTACCAAAGCTCTTAAGGGACGAGTGAAACAGTACCGTTGCGCCGGGGCGTACCCCCAGAGAGGCCACCGCCCGGCAAATATCCTGCGCATTTACCATATTCATTCCTCCTCGTGGAAAACCAGCACGTTGACCCTTCCGGAGTCGCTGGTGCCGGCGTCAATGGCTATCAGGCCGTTACCGTAGAAAATATCCGGACAGGAAACGGACCGGGACGCATCCCATTGCGTGGCGCAGAATACCGGTACGTGACCGCACACCAACACCTTATCCGGCAGCGGTCGTTCCCCCTTATAGTAGTGGGGCCAACGCCGGGTCCGGGCTTGTTGCCATTCCTCAGCAGAAGCGGTGCGGCGCCCTTGCACCGTAGCGCCGCTTGCAGGCAACCAACCGTGTACAAACACATACCCGTCAGTTTCGTAATAATCCACCGTTTCATCTATAAACGCACACAGACGGTCCACCACACGGGTCTTACCCGAAAAATCCAGGGTGTCGTCTGCCGGGTCAATGGCGTACCGGCCAAAAAAATCCTCCACCGTACGCAGAGTGCCGTTAACGTAGTGATGAGGCTGTAACCGGCCCGTATGCAACAGTTTGAGCAACATATCCTCGTGGTTGCCACGGAGCAGGACCTTATGACGTATCCGGTCCAGATACCGCAGAACTTCCGCATTCTCGGTGCCTCGGTCAAAGTAATCGCCGCAACCGATCAGCAGGTGGCTGTCGTTGGCATCGTCAAATCCGGCGGTCTCCAGCGCCTGGCGCAACAGGGTGTAATGGCCGTGGATATCCGACACCGCAAACAAGGTCTTTTCCACAGGGGCACCTCCTTCCAACAATAGCCAGTATACCACAGCAATGGGTAATGTGCAAGGGGTCTGTACGTATAACCCACGGGATGAGAGCACATAATTTCCTTGGTAAATATCCGTGTTAACGGTTGAATTGTGTCAAAAAATGTGGTATTATGGGTGCATCCTGATAACAGAGGGTAATAAACTATGTTGGAACTGAAAACCTACAGCGGTCACATCCGCAACCATAAGGCGTTGTGCGGGGAATTGGGCATTGACCCCTCCCTGCCCCGGGAACAGAAGGAAGAACAGATCCTCCTGGCGGCCTACCGTCGTTGGGGCGGTCAGATGGCCGACCACCTATACGGTATGTTCAGCTTTGCTCTGTACGACACCGACAGCGATACCCTGTTCTGTCTGCGTGACCAGTTTGGCACCAAACCGTTTTATTATTATCTGACCGAAGATGGACGGTTGCTGTACGGCACCACCATCCGGGAGATCATAGAAGCGGACGGGTTTGACAAAGAACTTAATCGCAAGATGCTCCAGATATACCTGACTATGACCTATACCACCGGTGAAGAAACCTTCTTCAAAGGGGTCAAGAAACTTCTGCCCGGACGGTATATGACCTATAAGGACGGCAATATAGAGATCACCCGGTATTTCCGGCCCACCTTCTGCCCGGATAACAGCAAAAGTCTTACCGACTGGGCGGACGAACTGCACACCACCGTACAGGCGGTTATGCAGGAGGTTAAGACGGAGGACGAATACGCCGAAAGTTTTCTGTCCGGCGGTGTGGATTCCTCCTACGTTCTGGCGGTATCGGACGTGCCGGCGTGTAACAGTTGCGGCTACGACGACAGCCGTCTGGACGAGTCGGGACTAGCCCGGGAGACCGCCACCATACTGGGGCGGCAGTTCCACCGTTGCGTCATCACGCCGGAAGAGTATTTCGCCATCGTGCCCTACGTGATGTACCATATGGAACAGCCCTTAGGGGACGCCTCCGCCGTAGCCTTTGCTTTGGGGTGCATCGCCACCGCCAAGAACACCGGCATCTGCTATTCCGGCGAAGGCGCCGACGAGTTCTTTGGCGGTTACAATATGTACCGTAACGCCGAACGGTACGGGGACAACCTTAAGACCTTCTACGTGGGCAACACCAACATTATGAAGGAAGAGGAAAAGCGCCGCATCCTTAAGACCTATTGCGAGAACTTTGAACCCATTGACCTGGTACGCTCCATCTACGAGGAGAACGAGGGATTAGACCCCCTTTCCAAGATGTCCGACGTGGATATTCAGGTGTGGTTGGAGGGCGATATCTACCTCAACGTGGATAAGATGAGCCGCGCCGCCGGTCTGGAGGTGCGGATGCCCTTGACCGACCGCCGGATATTCGATATCGCTTCCCGGATGCCGTCCTGCTACAAGGTCAACGACGAGCAAAATAAAGTAGCCTTACGCACCGCCGCCGCTAAGGTGTTGCCAGAAGAAATTGCGTTCCGCAAAAAGCTGGGGTTTGTGGTACCCATCCGTATGTGGATGGCGGATGACCGGTATAACGGGGACGTACGGGACAAGTTCCGCAGTCCTCTGGCGGCAGAATTCTTTCACTTGGATGAAATCAACGCCATCCTGGACGAGTATATCGGCGGTAACTCGGATAACTGGCGCAAGGTGTGGACCATCTACACCTTCCTGGTTTGGTATGAAGAATATTTTGTTAAGAGATAAGATAAGGCCCAAGACCGGTTTGGTCTTGGGCCTTGTTTTTACGGTTTTTCGATGGTGTATCCCAACGCCACTATAAGTTTTAATGTCTGCAGGGCCGTGTTGCGGTCATACGCCTTTTCTTCATCAGGCAGGTCTGCATAAGGCACCAAGCACGGGGTGGTTTTTCGGCGGTCATCCCGGTTTTCGCCGTAAGTCCAACCCTCCGCAATGCGCCCGGCCGCCCAGTTTTCGTGTACGTTCTGCGCTATCCGTTCGGTCAATTCCAGCAGGTCGCCGGGTAATTCCACATCGGAAGTGTCTACAGGGTTAGGTACATACATAGTTAATCCCCTTTCTTTGTACTCAATATAGCGATGGCCCGGTCCCGATGCCGTTCTTCCAGACCACGGTCTATACGGTAATCCGTCTTAACCACGTAAGGGTCCAGAGCGCCCCAGCCAAACTTGGTGTCGTCCAACACAGCAAAACTTTCGGTATCCGGGTGGTCTTGCAACCACGCAGCAATCTCCTGGTCCCGACGGTCATCCAATAGCGGCGTACGGTCGTACAAGGAAATGCCAAACTCACAAAAAAGGTGTTCCAGCGCCCGACCCACATCGTCGGTATCGCCGCCCGTGGGATCCCAGTGGCTACGCCAGGTACTGCTCAGCACCACCCGGGCACCGGTTTGGTCCACGATGGATTGGACGAGTGGCAGACGGGAAACATCGATATTCCCGTCCTCTACCATTCGTGTACTGTCGTACGCATACGAGTTAAGCACGCCGTCAATATCCAAAAACAGCACACGCACGACTGAGCCCTCCTCATCCAGCAATAAAGCATCTGCGGTTATCCGGTCCGATTGATCACACTATAGTAATGAGCGTTCATAACGATTGCAGCAACCACTCGGCGCAACGCATACCGTCCACCGCCGCCGATAAGATTCCGCCGGCGTAACCGGCGCCCTCGCCGCAAGGATAGATTCCCTCCACCGACGAGCGTCCTTCCCGGTCCCGTAACAGACGGACCGGGGACGAGGAACGGCTTTCCACGCCAGTAAGCACCGCATCCGGACGGTCAAATCCGCGCAACTGCTGTCCCAACCGGGGCAAAGCCCCTACCAACGCCCGATGGACGAAGCCCGGCAAACATTCCCGTAGGTTGGTCCAGGTGACACCTGGCAGGTACGAGGGGGTCACATCCCCCTGCCCCACCCAGTCGCGACCGGCCAACAAGTCCCCCACCAACTGAGCAGGGGCCCGGTATCCGCCACCGCCCAAGCGGTAGGCAGACGCTTCCAATTGCCGTTGAAAGGCAAACCCGGCCAAGGGGTCCCGGGAGCCAAAATCCGCCGGTTCCACCCCCACCAACAGAGCGCTGTTGGAGTTAACGGCGTTCCGGGCGTGTTCACTCATACCGTTGACCACCACACCGCCTTCTTCGGAGGCGGCGGCAATGACCACACCGCCGGGACACATACAGAAGGTATACACCCCCCGACATCCGTCCGGGGTCACGTGCAACTTGTAGTCCGCCGCGCCCAACGCCGGGTGTCCGGCGGCGGCGCCGTACTGACTGCGGTCGATCATCTGACGGGGATGTTCGATACGCACCCCCACGGCAAAGGGTTTCTGTTCCATGGGCAATCCCCGGCGGCACAGCATCTCCACCGTGTCCCGGGCGCTGTGACCGATGGCCAGAATGACCCGGTTGCAGGGCAACTCTTCTTCCCCATCTGGGGTAGACACGTGCAACGCCCGTAACGCTCCATCCTGCAGGACGATATCCGTCACACAGGTATGAAACCGTACTTGTCCGCCCAGGCGGATGATCTCTTCACGCAGACCCCGTACCGTGCGGCGCAAGGCATCGGTGCCAATGTGGGGTTTTGCCTGCCATAGAATGGATGACGGCGCTCCGGCTTGCACAAAGGTTTCCAGCACCAACCGACTGCGTGGGTCCTTGATACCGGAATTGAGTTTGCCATCCGAGAAGGTACCGGCACCGCCTTCACCAAACTGCACGTTGTTGGCGGTATCCAACACACCGGTGCGGCGGAAGGTATCCACCGCCGCCTGCCGGCTGTCCACGTCGCCGCCCCGTTCCAACAACAGAGGGCGTACGCCGGCCCGTGCCAACGTCAGGGCGGCAAACAATCCGGCCGGACCGCTTCCCACCACCACCGGCGGTATAACGTCAGGAACGGATACGGAGGGCAGGACATACGGGGTCGTGTTGACCCGGCTGACTTTATCCCGATGGCAACGGGGGGAGCACAGCGTCTTTTCTTCATCTTGCACCGTCACGTCCACGGTGATCTCAAAATGCACGTTGTCCTTTTTACGGGCGTCCACCGAGCGCTTAGCCAAAGTGCAAGACAGCACTTCCCGGGCGGTGATTCCCAGTAAGGCGGCCGCCCGGCGGCGCAGATCTTCTTCCGTATAGGAGAGTGGCATAGATAATCCGGTTACACGTAACATACTGTACTCCTACCAACGCATCGCTATCCCCTGGGCCGCCACATAAGCACAGCTCCAGGCAAACTGCAGATTAAATCCACCGCAATCGCCATCCACGTTCAGCATCTCTCCGGCCATATACAAGCCCGGATGACGGCGGCTCATCAAAGTGTGGGGATCCAGGTCACGGGGGTCCACACCACCGGCGGTGACCTGTGCGCCGCCAAAACCTTGGGTGCCGGTCACCGGCAAAAGCCAACCCTTGATGATGGTGGCAATCCGGTCACAGTCCTCATGGGTTAAAGAAGCGGCCTCCCGGGTCAACGGCAACACCTGCGCCACACGCAACACCGTCTGTCCCACACGCTTATTGAGCAGGCCGGTGAGCAGGTCTTCCAGCGTACGGCCCGGCAGACGGCTACGTTCAGCAATTCGCTGACACAGTGCCGCCGGCTCCCAGTCGGGCAACAAGTCCAACCGGGCGGTCAGCGTACCCCGACGCCGACGCTCCCAATCTCCTGCCGGACGGGAAATCTGCATTACCGCCGGTCCGGAAAGACCGTAATCGGTAAACAGCACCTCGCCGGTATTTTCCGCCAACAGGCGGCCATCTAAGTACAGCCCCACCGTGGCGTCCACCCGGATACCCTTGACCGCACGCACGTAGTCGGTGACGGTACGCAACTGCACAATGGACGGGAACAACGGGGTCTTATCGTAACCCAAAGCGGTCATAAACGCATACCCGTCGGTACTGCCGCCCAAAGAGGGCGCCGCCGCACCGCCGGTACATACCAACACCTGCCGGGCGGTAAACATCTCATTAGACGTTACGACCCGATAGCCGTCCTTGACGGGTTGCACAGCGGATACCGGCGTGTCGCACAGCGTCTGTACCCCATAGGCGGCCGCTTCCAGACGCAGAGCATCCAGAACCGCACCAGCTTGTTCGCTGGCCGGATATATCTTACCGTCCGGACGGGTCACGCAATCCACTCCAACAGAGCGAAAAAACGCCACCGTCTGTTGGGGTGTAAAAGCGTCCAGCACTACCTGTGCCAGAGCCGTGTCCCCGTGATAGCGGTCACTACGGGCGTTCCGGTTGCTCAGGTTACAGGTGCCGTTGCCGGTGGCCAGTAGTTTTTTACCCACACGGGAAGCTTTTTCCAGCAACAGTATCCGTTTACGGTTGCCTTGCCGGGCGTTTTCTCTGCCGAGGAACGCAGCGGCCGCACAACCGACGGCACCGCCGCCCACAATGATACAATCGTACATTCTCTTACT
>JAZRMD010000227.1:0-5765 GCA_045647285.1 Acutalibacteraceae bacterium | reverse complement strand
TTTCCACAAAGTGCGGTGCGCCGGTGGTCTGTTTATCGGTGACCTGCAACACATGGGGGACACCGTTTGTCACAATGATCTCCACACTAACTTCGTGTCCGACCATATACTCCTCTATGATGACACCTGCACCGCGCGATTCTTTACGGGTGTAATCGTATTGTGCACACAGTTCTTCTTTGTTGTGACACAACACCACGCCGCGGCTGCCTGCGTTATCCAGCGGTTTCATAATGCACGGAAAACCAACAGCCTCCACCGCTTCACGGAACGCCTCTTCGGAATGCGCTATAAAATACCACGGATGCTCCACACCTGCCGCTTCAAACGCTTGGATCATCTCACCCTTATCGGTGGCTTTGACGGCACTTTCCATGGATAGTCCCGGCAGACCGCACACAGCAGCTGCCTTAGCGATGGAACGCATAGGCATATCGGTGGCCAGCGTCATAATCCCATCCGAACGGAACGCTTTTGCCGCTTCAGTAATACCGTCGGCATCAATGGTGCTGACATTGAAAAACTCATCCGCAAGCGGAACACCCACCGCATTCGGATCGTAATCTGCCACACCAACATAATATCCCAATTCTTTGGCACGCTTAATAGCAGGAACCTGCAAGATAGACGCACCAACAATGAATAGGCGTTTCATATGTTACCTTCTCTCACTCAACTTTAGCAGGCTCCTCTTGCGGCACCTCTTGTGCCGGCTTGACATACACATTCTCACGTTTGAGAACCGATTTAACAGTCCGGAGAATGATCTTGATATCCATCAGGAAGGTAATGTTGTCCACATAGTAGCAGGCGTATTGGATCTTTTCCTCTTGGGTAATGGAATTGCGATAAAACGCCTGCACGTAACCCGTGACACCGGGGCGCACCGTCAAGCGCTTTTTACTCTGCTCCGACAATTCCTCGTACGGTGTGGTCGCAAGCGTTGGACGCGGTCCGATCAGACTCATATCTCCTTTGAGTACGTTAAGGAACTGAGGAAACTCATCCAAACTTGTTTTACGGAGAATTCTGCCGATCTTGGTCACACGGGGATCTTTATCGCTGTTGTAGGTTGAACCGTCCGCATTGCGAATGTTGGGGGAATTGACGTACATAGAGCGCAGTTTATACATGGTAAAGTTCTTGCCGTTTCGGCCACGGCGGGTAGCGTTATAGAACACAGGTCCTTTGTCGGTCAAGTAAATCAGTGGGGCGCATACCGCCACTACCAGTAATACAAATGGAAGTGCGATCAAACTGACTAGGATATCAAAAAAACGTTTAAAAAAATATCTGTACATAAATATCCACTCACTTTATGTAATCTTCGAGAATTTTCTGGTTTTTCCATAATGGACGGATTATTTCTTTCGAACGCGCTTATGTTCTTAAAGACAATTTACCTTGAATACTATTCGTATATTATACACCACACGTATGTAAAAAGCAACCTATTTTTGCCGACAAAATCTGTAGGAACACAAATGCTTTATGACATCTCTATGAAACACGCATCTTCCTCATACGGGCAGGTTGTCTAAGAAAACCCTCTTTCCTACAAAGGTGAGCCCCCCTACACAAGAAAAGCCTTGTTCGCTTTGATGTCATTAGAAAAGCTCCCGGTAAGCACGTGGTGATACACCAAAGCGCTTACGAAACGCCTTACTGAAGGCGTATACGTTGGCGTATCCCAATTGCGTGGCTATTTCCGTTATGCTCATACGCCCTTCCTTGACAAGCAAACCGGCAAGCTGTGCTTTCTTTTCGCTATAGTAATGCGATAGGGTGTCACCGGTGGTGCGGCGATACAACGCCGACAGATACCCGTAGCTGTAGCCCAGCGCATCCGCCACCTCTTGCAGTTCATGCAAGGTATATATGTGGGTGTCCACGTAATTCATCATCTGATAACACAACACCTCCGCCGGCGTAGCGGTGTTGTGCGGCAACGCCGGTTGCACCTGTTCAAACGCGCGTAAAACGGAAATGACAATTTGGTGCAAAAGAGACCCTAACAATTCTTCCCGATACGTCCGTTGGTGGTGCAGTTCTCCTATAACACGGCTCACGAGCCGGGGGACCCACTCGTCGTGGAACACACGGGTCACCGGGGAATGGTACACCTGAGCCAGATGGGACAGCGCCGCCATATACGGCTCACGGCGACAATGAAAGGAGAAAAAGTCAAACTTAAGGGGATCCCGGTCGGAGGACACGATGGCGTGGGTATCCCCGGGAAAGGAAATGTAAATATCCCCGACGGTCACGGGGGTGGGTACACCATCCGTAAATACGTCCCCTTTACCGCCGGTCACCACGGTCAACTCGTACAGGTCATACGCGTGGGGGTCAATGTAATTGCCCAGGTCACAGTACATGCGCCCTATCTGCAAAATATCAATACCGTCAAAGCACAGCGGCTTATCCAGATAATTATTGTCCAAGTGATAGCGGCACGGCATCCCTCACCACCTCCGTGACTATCATACAGCAGCATTGCAAAAAAGTCAACGAGGATATGTAATTATTGGAAAACAAGGCTTATTTATGACTTAACATTAAGTATGGATAAGTTTTTCAGCAAATAAAAACATTGTGTAAAACGTCTGGTTGCGGTATAAATACATCAGGTAACACCCCTCATCATTTTCATCAACTTTAAGGAGGATTTATTGTGAACAACGTGATTACCATTGCCGTTATCGGTTGCGGCCGTATCGCTCGCAACGCACATTTTCCGGCTTTTTCCCAAATGGAAGAGATCCGCATCAAGTACGCCTGCGATATTCTCGAAGAAAAAGCAGTTAAGATGAAGGAAGATTTTCCCATCATCGAGCAGGTCATCACCGATTACAAGGTAGCCTTGGCGGATCCGGAAGTGGATGCCGTGTACGTTCTCACCCCCAACTACGCCCATTACACCATCTCGATGGAAGCGTTGGAAGCCGGCAAACACGTATTCTGCGAGAAGCCCATCACCGTCAATTACGCCCTATCCTGCGAAATGGCACAGGCGGCGGAAAAAGCCGGTAAAATGCTGAACATCGGCGTGTGTAACCGGCATCACCGGTCGGTGGAAATGCTGGAGGAAATGAATCGCAAGGGCGAGTTTGGCACCATCTATCACGTGTACTGTTCCTTCCGTTCTTTCCGTTCCATCCCCGGACTGGGCGGCGCCTTTACGGACAAAAAGCAGTCCGGCGGCGGCGTACTGATCGACTGGGGCGTCCACTTTATGGACCTGGTGCTGTACATACTGGGGGGCGCCAAGTTGCAGACCTTGACCTGCGACGCGTACTGCGAAACGGCAAAAGATATGAAAAACTACCGTTACAAATATATGTGGGCGGAGGATACGGCGGACGTAGAGAACGGTATTAACGACGTGGATGACTTTATCACCGGTCATATCCGCACCGATAAGGGGAGCATCTCCTTTAATGGCGCCTGGGCGCAGAACGTGGCACACGAGGAAATGTATATTGATATTCTGGGCGACAAAGGCGGTGCCCGACTGGACTACTGTGGCCGCTTTACCTTCTGGAAAGGCGACACCTTGGAGAAGATCACCCCCGAATACGCTATTCCGGATATGTACCAAATGGAAAACGAGGCCTTTGTAGACAGCGTACGCACCGGTATCAAGGACCGTAACCATATTGAAAACGTACTGGAAAGCGCCAAACTTCTGGATAAACTGTATGAGTCTGCCGAGCAGAAGAGAGAGGTCGTGCTGTAATATGAAAACCATCGGCTTTATTGACTATTGCCTGAGCGAGTGGCACGCCAACAACTATCCCCAATGGATCAACGATGCCTGTGAACGGTTGGGATTGGACTACACCGTTGCCTACGCCTGGGGTGAACAGGATATCTCTCCCGTAGACGGGGTTTCCGGCACGGATTGGTGTAACAAGATGGGCGTTACCCTCTGCAGCTCCATAGAAGAGGTGTGTGAAAAGAGCGACGCACTTATCCTGCTGGCACCCTCCAACCCGGAAAAGCATCTGCCCTATGCCGAAAAGGTGCTATCCTACGGAAAACCCACCTATATTGACAAGACCTTTGCTCCCAACCTGGATACGGCAAAAGCGATTTTTGCGTTGGGGGAAAAATATAATACCCCCTTCTTCAGCACCTCTGCCCTGCGCTACGCCACAGAACTGGAAGCGTTTAAGGACAGCAACGGTCTTGTGCTGACGGGAGGCGGCAGCAACTTCCCGGAATACGCCATTCATCTGGTGGAGATGGCGGTGGTCTTAAGCAACCGCCCCATACGACGGGTAAAGGTGCATACGGTGGGGAGCCACCGCCTTTGCTGTCTGCAGAGCGAAGAAGGAAAATGCATCGGTCTGGTATACGGAGCCGAATTTGGGTTTGCCGTTAGCGGCGACACCCCCTCAGGGCAAACGGTGTATACTCCCATACAGTCGGACTTCTTCCCCCTGTTGATGGAGGCTATCCTACGCTTTTTCGAAGACGGAAGACCGCCTTTTGACAGCCAGCAGACCCTGCAGGCCATGGCTGTCCGGGACGCCTTACTGGCCGGAGAACGGACACCGGATACGTGGGTGTGCGTTCAATAAAAAGAGCCCTCATCCTATTGACTTTATATGACAAGAGTGGTATAATGGGTGCAACATTTATGTGGAGGGACCGATTATGAAGCACATTACGACCATTGAGACCCGCAACCTGTGTGACAGCGCCAAGAACGGCGGCTGCGGTGAGTGCCAGACCTCTTGCCAGTCTGCTTGCAAGACCAGCTGTGGCATCGCCAACCAGCAGTGCGAGAATGAAAACAAGTAATTGATTAGCAAAAAGCCACAAGATGCCGCCGCAAGGGCTCATTTTTGTTGAAGGAGAAACCGATATGATTCATCAGTATCAGTTGGGCGGCTACAATATTGTACTGGACGTATGTTCCGGTGCGGTACACGTGGTGGACGAGGTCGCCTATGACATGATCGCACTGTACGAGAATAACGACCGGGCGGCGGTGCTGGCGGCGATGCAGGACAAGTACCCCACCCTGGACGCCGACGAAATAGCCGACTGTTACGACCAGGTAACCGCCCTTAAGGACACCGGTAAGTTGTTCGCTCCGGACACTTTTCGGTCGGCCGCCGGTCATCTGAAGGAAAAGTCCGCCGGGGTGGTCAAGGCGCTGTGTCTGCATATTGCCCACACCTGCAATCTCAACTGCGCCTACTGTTTTGCCAGTCAGGGCAAGTACCACGGGGACCGGGCGGTTATGAGTCTGGAAGTGGGCAAACGGGCGCTGGATTTTCTGATCGAAAACTCCGGCACCCGGCGGAATCTGGAAGTGGACTTCTTCGGCGGCGAGCCGCTGATGAATTTCGATGTGGTGAAGCAGCTGGTGGCTTACGCCCGCAGCATCGAGAAGGAAAAGAACAAGAATTTCCGCTTCACCCTCACCACCAACGGCATTCTGGTGGATGACGATGTTATCGACTTTGCCAACCGCGAGTGCAGCAACGTGGTTCTGAGTCTGGACGGCCGCAAGGAAGTGCATGACCGCTTCCGTGTGGATCACGCGGGCAACGGCAGCTGGGAGCGCATCGTGCCCAAATTCCAGCAGCTGGTCGAGGCACGCGAGGGCAAGAACTACTATATGCGCGGCACATTTACCCACGCAAACCCCGATTTTCTCAAGGATATTCAGCAGATGCTGGATTTGGGCTTCCGGGAGCTGAGTATGGAACCGGTTGTCAGCGCACCCGGCGACGAGGCGGCTCTGACTA
>JAZRMD010000226.1:0-2830 GCA_045647285.1 Acutalibacteraceae bacterium | reverse complement strand
ATAATGGCAAAACATCTTTTTACATCCGAATCTGTTACGGAAGGTCATCCCGATAAGGTGTGTGACCAGATCTCCGACGCCGTGTTGGACGCCATTTTGGCGCAGGACCCCACCGCCCACGTGGCTTGTGAAACCACCTGTACCACCGGCCTGGTGCTAGTAATGGGTGAGATCACCACCACCGCACAAGTGGACGTACAGAGCATCGCTCGTGAAGTGGTTTTGGATATCGGCTACAGAGGTGAAGAGGGCAACTTTGACGGTAACGGATGTGCTGTCATCACATCCATCGACGGCCAATCTCCCGATATCGCCATGGGTGTTAACGCCGCTATTGAGAGTCGGGGTACCGACAACGGTGACCGTTACGACAGCATCGGCGCTGGGGACCAAGGCTTGATGTTCGGTTACGCCTGTAAGGAAACACCCGAACTGATGCCCCTTCCCATTTCTCTGTCTCACGCATTGTGTAAGCGGCTGACCGCCCTGCGCAAAGACGGCACCCTCCCCTATCTGCGTCCGGACGGCAAGGCACAAGTAACCGTTGAGTACGACGGCAACACGCCCGTACGTGTAGAAACGGTTGTGGTATCTACCCAGCACAGCGCTTCGGTGGACCTGGACACCATCCGTAAGGATGTGATTGAACACATTATTCAGCCGGTCATCCCTGCCGAATTTCTGGATGACAACACCAACTTCTTCGTAAACCCCACCGGCCGCTTTGTGGTCGGCGGCCCTCAGGGTGACACCGGTCTGACCGGACGCAAGATCATTGTGGATACATATGGCGGATATGCCCGTCACGGCGGCGGCGCTTTCTCCGGCAAAGATCCCACCAAGGTTGACCGTTCCGCCAGTTATATGGCACGTTATGCTGCCAAGAACGTGGTTGCCGCTGGTCTTGCCGAACGTTGTGAAATCCAATTGGCGTACGCCATAGGTGTGGCCAACCCTGTGTCGGTGTTGGTAGACACCTTTGGCACTGGTACATATAGCGATGAAGCTATTTCCGATGCCGTCAAGTCGGTGTTTGATTTCCGCCCGGCCGCCATTATTGATACCTTGGACCTGCAAAAGCCCATCTACCGCCCTCTGGCCGCATACGGCCATATCGGTCGCGAAGACTTACACGCTCCTTGGGAACGCACGGATAAGATATCCGCACTACAGAAAGCTGTTGCAAAATAATATCGGCATAGCAACAAGAGGTTGCAGGAACATATCCTGCAACCTCTTGTTTTGTTATTTTAAGAAACCGCTGACGATCTGCTCTTCCGCTTCCTGCTCGGTAAGACCGAGAGTCATCAGCTTAATGAGTTGTTCCCCAGCAATCTTGCCGATGGCCGCCTCGTGTATGAGCGCCGCATCCAGATGGTTGGCGGTAAGTTCCGGTATGGCGCTAACCTTGGCGTGGTCCATAATGATGGCATCACATTCGGTATGACCGTTACACCGGGCGTTACCGTTGATGCGAGAACGGAACACCTGCACCGATTCGCCTTTAGCCACCGAACGGGACATCACGTTGGCGCTGCAATCTTCACCGTCCATATCAATGACGAAGTCTGTTCCGGCATACTGCTGACCATGGGTCATAATCTTTTCGCGCACGATGAGAGTCGCTCCTGCCGCCAGTTTGGCAGACGTATCACGGTCGGTGGAATCGACACCTTTAATCTGCGTGGTCTCCATCTCCATATAGGCGCCTTCTGCCAACTCAATGACGGTAGTAGGATTCATCACGTTCTTACCGTTACCGTCCCCTTCGCCGTAGTGCTTCTCCACGTAACGCAAACGTGCACCGGGAGCTAAATGGAAAGAGTGAATACCGTCATGCCGGGATTCATCATCGCCGCCGTTATGAATGCCACACCCGGCAATAATGGTCACGTCGGCGTCTTCCCCGATGTAAAAATCGTTGTATACCAGATCCTGCAACCCCGTCTGGCTGAGCAACACCGGAATGTGAACGCTCTCGTTACGGGTGCCGGCCTTGATGAGGATATCAATGCCGGGTTTATCCGTCTTAGTAACAATGTCAATGTTCTCGGTAGTGGACCGCCCAGCCAGGGCACCGTTGGATCGGATATTATACGCACCCTGAGGTACGTCATGCAGGTCAGCGATCTGTTCCAGAAGATTTTTCTCTATCGTATCCATACTGACCCTCCTCTCACAACTTATCCGTCAGCACGGAGCAGGCACTTTGACCGGTCAGCAATTCCGGCAAAATATCCTGCCGAGGTCCGTCTGCACGAACGGTACCGTCAGCAATCACAATGACACGGTCAGCAATGTTGAGTATGCGCTCTTGGTGAGAAATAATCATAATGGAGCCACCCAACTTTTCCTGCATAGACTCAAACACTTGAATAAGGTTGTTAAAACTCCACAGGTCAATGCCGGCCTCCGGCTCGTCGAAAATAGATAACTTTGTGCCGCGAGCGATAATCATAGCAATCTCAATACGCTTGAGTTCGCCACCGGACAGGCTGCTGTTGATCTCTCGGCCGATATACTCACGGGCGCACAGACCCACCTCGGACAGATAACCACATGCTTCCGATATGGAAATATCACGACCGGCCGCCAAGGTGATCAGATCACGCACCGTCAGACCCTTGAACCGCACCGGCTGTTGAAAAGCAAAGCTGATACCGGCCCTCGCACGCTCGGTAATGGACTTGTCGGTGATATCCTGTCCGTCCAGGAAAATGTGACCGGACGTAGGTTGAATGATGCCGGCGATCATACGAGCCAGGGTAGATTTACCGCCACCGTTGGGCCCGGTAATAGCCACAAAGCGCTCGTCAATGGTCAGATTGAT
>JAZRMD010000225.1:0-17747 GCA_045647285.1 Acutalibacteraceae bacterium | reverse complement strand
CCTCGGGGCCGTCGACCACGTCAAAGCCCATAGACTGGAATATGTCGATCAGGTCTTCCAACACCACGTTTAATGGGTGTAAACCACCGCTTTTCACCTTGGTGCCGGGCATGGTCACGTCCAGCTTTTCTTCCTGAAGCTTGGCGGCTTGCAGTTCGTTTTCTATAGACTCCAGTTTAACTGCAACCGCTTCTTCCAGCTCTTGGCGCAACTGATTGACCAACTGCCCCATCACCGGACGCTCCTCGGCAGGCAAAGCGCCCATACCACGAAGCAGACCGGTAACTAAGCCTTTCTTTCCCATATAGCGAACACGGAAATCCTCCAGTTCCTTCGGGGTGCTGAGTTGCTCCAGCCCTGTCAACGCTTCCGCGCGTAAGGCTTCCAACTGTTCTTTCATATATATCCATCCTTTCTGTAGCAAAAAAATAAAACCTTCATCCCCAAAAAAGGGACGAAGGATAACTCCGCGGTACCACCCTGATTTTTGCAAAAGCAAACACTTTTGTGATCGGTAACGGGATCGGCCGTTTGCTCCTACTGAGAGATCCGTTCAAAGCAACCGCTAACAGGTGAACTTCCGCCTAATGTGTCGGGAACGGCTTACAGCCGACGACCGTTCTCTCTGCACCGATACGGTATAGGCGTACTTTCCTGATCTACGCGTTTATTAAATAATCTTAAGTGATTATACCATATATTTTAGAAAATGCAAGACAAATTTCGCATATTAAGAAATTCTCTTCTTGAAATATGTGTGCAAATCTGCTATAATTTGATGTGATATTGTCAGATAAACTGCACTGTGGCAGATAAGGAGCGATGCATATGGGAAAACTGATGGTTATAGACGGTCTGGACGGCTGTGGAAAGTCTACCCAATTATCTCTGCTTGACGGTTATCTGCGTAATCTTAACGTGCAATATCGGCAGATCAGTTTTCCCGACTATGAGCAACCATCTTCGGCGTTGGTTAAGATGTATCTGGGCGGTGAGTTGGGGGGATCTGCGGCCAGCGTTAACGCCTATGCAGCATCCTCTTTTTATGCGGTGGACCGGTACGCCAGTTACAAAAGATTCTGGCAAGAGGACTATGAAGCAGGCGTTCCCATCGTTGCCGCACGGTACGTGACGTCCAATGCAATTCACCAGATGACCAAGTTGCCCCGTGGTGAGTGGAGCGATTTCCTAGCTTGGTTAGAAGATTATGAGTACGATAAACTGGCGCTCCCCAGACCGGATGCTGTCGTTTTTCTGGATATGCCGATTGATGTATCCCAGAAATTGCTTAAGAATCGATACGATGGGGACGATTCTAAGAAAGATATCCATGAGCGTGATCTGGACTACCTGCGGCGTTGTCGCGAGGCCGCCTTATTTGCCGCTGATGCCCGTGATTGGACGATCATTTCCTGTAGTGACGGTACGGATCCTCTGCCTGTTGAAAAAATCCAGGCCGCTATTCGGACGGTCCTTGACGGTTTGTTATAATACTTTGAGGTGTCTATATGGTTTATGTGTTTTTGGCTCCCGGATTTGAGGAGATCGAAGCGTTGGCTACCGTAGATATATTGCGCAGAGCCGGCTTGCCGGTTATAACGGTTGGCGTAGGCGCTTCCCTTGTCACCGGCGCCCATCAAATTACCGTTTCGGCGGATATAACCGAAGCTCAAGTGAATTTATCCGACGTACAGGCGGTCATTTTGCCCGGCGGAATGCCCGGCACGACCACGTTGGAAGCGTCCGCCTGTGTTCAGGACGCCATCGCTTATGCTGTACAGCGGCAATTACCGGTTGGCGCTATCTGTGCCGCCCCTTCCATATTAGGCCATGGCGGATACCTAAAGGATAAGCGCGTTACTTGCTATCCCGGCTTTGAGAGTGCGCTAGACGGTGCTGTTGTGACCGACGCAGACGTTGTTACCGACGGTCTATATACCACTGCGCGCGGCGCCGGGGTTGCCGTTGATTTTGCTCTGGAATTGGTGCGGCGTTTAGTAGATGACCGTACGGCAAATAACTTGAGAGAGGCTATCCAATGTCCGTAAACGATATACGCCCCATCAAGACGGCGTTACGTGAAAAATACCGACGCCTGCGGCAAGAAATGCCCCAGGAAATACGACAATCTGCCGACAGCGCCATAGCTGCACAGGTACGTAAGTTGTGGCAGTATAAGCGTAACGATATACTGCTTACCTACGTGTCTACCAGCATAGAGGTGGATACGTTGCAGATCATTCGCCAAGCCATTGAGGATGGCAAACGCGTGGCTGTTCCCCGATGTGTACCGGGTACGCGGAATATGGAGTTCTATTACATTCAATCGGTGGAGGAACTCAAGCCCGGTGCTTTCGGTGTGCTGGAGCCCGACCCGACTGCGGCAGAGGAAATGACCGATTTTAGCAAAGGCTTATGCATCGTACCTGCATTTAGCTATGATTGGCGCGGTTTTCGTTTGGGATACGGTAAGGGATATTACGATCGATTTCTGTCTCGGTTTGAAGGCAGTATTATCGGTATCTGCTATAGTGCTTGCGTGCAACGCTCGTTGCCGCACGGTCGGTTTGACCGCCCCGTTGAGTTGCTCGTAACCGAAGATTATCTGCGCCGGACGGACAAGCTTTGAGAGGAGGGGAGAGTTATGGATAAGAATACCTCTATTGACGATATTCTCCGGGAGGAGGAAGCACGGCGCATCTCCGCAAAGAGGGGAGAGGAAGCCGTAAAACAGTCGGTGGATGCTGTGCAGACCCCTGATGCGTTACGCGATGCGCAAGAAAAAAGAAGTGAAAAGGTTAAATCCTTTACACTCAACATGGACGTGGAGGATATTCCCGATGCGCCTATTCCCGTACGGGACGAGCAGCCGGATGCAGAAACCGAGGTGGAGTCGGATCAAAAGGATCATACCCCTGCGGAATCTTCCAAGAAGACTGACTCGCAAACAGCCGGTTGCCTTAAAAAAGTCCTGTATCTTCTCATTATTCTCATTTTGTCATTGGTCATTGCCTTTGGTGTGATCACCTATCTGGCGGATGCCTTGGGTATTGGAAAGTCCGATACCCCCATTGACGTAGAGGTACCGCCCGGGTCCTCTACGCAGCAAATCGCGGATATGTTAGCACAAAAAGAGGTTATTGACAGCACTTTGTATTTTCGCGTGTATTCCAAGCTTTCCGGAGCAGATGGCAAGTACCAGTTGGGGACGTTTACCTTGACGGCCGATATGGGGTACAGTGAGATCGTACGGGTATTGCAGACCACCACGCCCAGAGAAGAGGTGCGCGTTACCATACCGGAAGGCTATACCGTTGAAGAGATTGCTAAAGTTTTGCAAGAAAAAGAAGTTTGCACCGAGGAAGAATTCTATAACGCCATTCTTTTCGGTGAATATGATTACGATTTTATTAAGGCTATACCCAACGACGAGGCGCACCAAGGGCGCATTTATCGTCTGGAGGGATATCTATTCCCGGATACCTATAACTTCTACGTTGGTAGTTCCGGTAAGGCCGTTGTAGAAAAAATGCTGGACAATTTTAATACGAAGATTAATAAGGATATCCGAGATAAAATGTCGGCCGCCAATCTGACGATAGACGAAACGATTATTCTGGCTTCCCTTATTCAGGGTGAAGCCGCCAAGCCCCAGGATATGCAAGGGGTATCTCGGGTGTTGTTTAATCGATTGGACCCCAAATCTGGCTATTCGCGGCTGGAACTTTGTTCTACTCGCGATTATGTAAACGGCATTCTTCCCAGTGTTAGCGGTGTGGAAGTTACCGGTATTGCCTACAACACCTACGTGCGAGAAGGACTGCCGGTTGGCGCCATCAATAATCCCGGAATGACCGCTATCGAAGCCGTATTTAATCCGTCCAATGACCCGGCGATCCTTAAGTGTTATTTCTTTGCTACGGATTACGACACGGGCATTACTTACTTTAATGAAACGTTTGCCAAGCACGAATATACCTGCCGTAAGTACGGCATCGGCGCTTACGGATAACATCCATTACAGCCGGGGCATTTGCTCCGGCTGTTTTCCATCAGAAGCGAAAGGAATCTGTCGGTATGCGTACACCCACTATTGAAGTATTATCTCCAGCCGGGGACAAGGAACGCTTGCAAGCGGCGTTATTGTTTGGTGCGGATGCGGTCTATCTGTCCGGTGAAGAGTACGGTATGAGAGCCGCCTGTGCCAATTTTGACCGTGACGGACTAAAGGACGCGGTCACTTTGACCCACCAACACGGCAAGAAGGTATACGTTACTTGTAATGTATTGCCGCGTAACCGGGACGTTATGAAACTACCGGAGTATTTCTCTTATCTGGATAGTATTGGCGTTGACGCCGTTATTCTCAGCGATTTAGGGTCTATGGAACTGGCTAAGCGTTATGCGCCCCGTTGCGCTATTCATATATCTACCCAATTTGGCGTGGTGAATTACGCTGCAGCCAACGCACTGTACGAAATGGGCGCTTCTCGCGTGGTGTTGGCACGAGAGTTATCCTTAGCAGAAATACGGGAAATCCGTGCTCTGACACCGCCTCAACTGGAACTGGAAGCCTTCGTTCACGGAGCCATCTGTATGTCTTTTTCCGGCCGGTGTGTTATCTCCAACTACCTGACCGGTCGGGACGCCAATCACGGCGAATGCGCACAGCCCTGCCGATGGAAATACAGCGTCGTGGAAGAAACACGTCCAGGTGAATACATGGATATCGTCGAGGACGAGGACGGCACCTACTTATTTAATGCCAACGATATGAATATGATCGAACATATAGCCGATTTGGCCGCCGCCGGCATTACGTCCTTTAAGATTGAAGGCAGAGCAAAGTCGTTCTATTATACGGCGGTTACTGCCAACGCCTATCGCCAGGCTGTTGACGGTTATCTTCGCTCCGGCTGTGATGATGGGTACAAAACTGAGCCCTGGATAGTGGAAGAATTAAATAAAATCAGCCACCGTCCGTACGGTACCGGATTCTATTACGGTATGCCGTCACAGCATTTGCAACAAGGAGGATACATTCGAGCATACGAGGTAGCGGCGGTAGTAACCGATTGGTGTGACGGATGGCTCACGTTGGAGCAACGCAACCGTTTTTTTACCGGCGATACGCTGGATGTATTGGTTCCTGGTGGCAAGTCTTTTAACTTTACAGTAGAACGCATGCTGAATGCGGATCGAGAGACCATAGATGTGGCTCCGCATCCTATGATGACCGTGTACGCTCCTTATGATAAACCGCTTCCGGTAGGTGCGTTGCTACGATTTGATAAAATGAATAGAAAGTAACTGTATAAAATGCCAGCTTTTCTGCGCATACTGATTCTAAAGGTGGGATGGGTATGCGTAAGAGAAGTTGGCAATTTTTTTGCGTTCTGGTGGTGCTGTTTAGCGGTCTACTGGGACGTATTTTCTATATCATACAGAGTCAACCGGCGCAGGTGGTATCGTCCCAAAGCGCCTGGACGATTACCGCTGCCACAACACGCGGCACCATATACGATACCAAGCTTAGACCGTTAACCAATGAGAAAAAACAATACTATGCCGTCGTGTTTCCGCAGGATACGGCACTTGATACATTGCGTGAGCAGGTGGATACAGCGACATTTCAACATGTACGCGATCAGATTTCACAAGGGCAACCGGCTAAATTGACCCTTACTAAACCTATAGCGGTAACCGACAGTCTGCATATGTTTTGCTTACCAAACCGCTATGGAAATGCTGTGTTAGCTCCGCATATCATCGGTTACTTGGACCATACACAGCAACACGGTGTCTGCGGCATAGAACAGAGCTGTGATACGGTGCTTAGGAAATATAACGGCACTGCGGAAGTTACCTATTACTCAGATGCACACGGAAAGCGGTTAACCGACGTCCCCGTAGACATACTGGATAGTACGTCCAACAGCAATGGTGGCGTTGTTCTAACGCTCGATAAGGATATACAAGGTGTCGTGGAATCGGTAGCCGAGCAATACATTACAAAAGGCGCAGTAGTGGTTATGGACCCCTACACCGGCGACATAAAAGCGTCGGCCAGTTATCCGACCTTTCAGCCGCATACCGTTTCCAAAAGTGTTGCGCAAAATGATGGTGCACTGCTTAATCGTGCTCTTTCATTGTACGATTGTGGCTCCGTTTTTAAGATTATTACTGCCGCTGCGGCGTTAGAAGAAGGCATTCCCGTTACTCACGAATATTTGTGTCCGGGTTATACGGAGGTAGGTGGCGTACGCTTTCATTGTCATAACCGTACGGGCCACGGCATGTTGGATATGACCCAGGCAATGGCGCAGTCCTGTAACGTATATTTTATTGAATTGGCACGGGAAATAGGGGCCAAGACCCTATATGAGATGTCTGTACGCTTTGGGTTTGACCGCAATATATCCATTACAGAGCACATGCAGACAGCTCAGCCGTTACTTCCGTCACTATCCTCGTTGGAGAGTTCACCTGCGGCTTTGGCTAATCTGGCGTTTGGGCAAGGTTACCTGATGACTACACCGCTGCATATTGCACGGATCACTTCGACAATAGCACGAAATGGTACCATACCGGGCGTACGCCTTATAGGCGGCTTTATAGACGAAAATGGTGTTGTAACAGACACTCCCACGCCGGAAGGGACGACCATACTATCTCTGGAAACCGTTTATGCATTACAGCGTATGTTAAGACAGGTAGTAACCGAAGGGACAGGGAAGGGGGCAGCACCGGACCGGGTTACCGCCGCCGGCAAGACCGGAACAGCACAAACGGGACAGAATGGCGAAATCCACCCGGTGGTCAATCAATGGTTTACCGGGTATTTTCCTGCGGACAATCCGCAATACGTGATAACCGTACTGGCGGAGGATGCGGATAATACCAATGGGAACGCATCAAAAGTGTTTTGTGAAATAATTAACACGTTGACGGGCGATAGGGAAGAAAATACGGCTACCGCTGGTAGGGAACCACGGTAGCCGTTAGAATGCACGAATATACTGTTAATTTAGATGTTTATTATTGTTCTTCCTTCTTTTTGGGTTTAACTCCGGCCAAGGGATTGGCATTTGCTGCCCGTTCCAATTGCTCCGTGGACGTATGCGTATAGATTTCCGTGGTGCCCAGGTTTCGGTGTCCCAACATCTCTTTTAGGACCAATACGTCAACGCCTCCTTGTTGATACATCAGCGTAGCGGCCGTATGCCGGAGTTTATGTGCGGAATATTCCTCGGCGCCGGGGATCTGCTTGAGATATCCCTTTACGATATAGTGTACGCCTTGCAGGCTGATACGGTCTTTGCTGTGACCGTAAAACAGAGCTTTCTTATCCTTGGTACCGTCTATAGGTCGCTTAGGTAGATAGGCTCGTAGAGCCTGTTGACAAGCCTCGTTAAGATATAATATCCGTTCCTTATTACCTTTACCGATAACCCGTAAGGTATTATCAGAGCGAACGTCCGCTAGATTGAGTCCCACCAGTTCAGCACGACGCAGACCGCAGTTGAGTAACAAGGTCAGTATACAGTAGTCCCGTTCGGCATACTTGCCGCCGGATGCTAAGGACAGTAATTGTAAGGACTGATCTAATGTAAGGTATTTGGGCATCCGGGAAGGCAACTTAGGGATAGACAGATTCTTGGCCGGATTTTCATCCAACTGGTGCGTAATGTCCACCAGATAATGAAAAAACTGCCGTAGCGAAGAAACTTTACGAGCACGTGTTACATTAGAATTTTCCCGTTCGCTTTTAGTGTAATTCATAAACTCAAATAAATCATTTAGCGTAACGGTACGTAATAATGAAATATCAACGCTCAGGATGGATGGTGATCCTTCATCGTCGGAAACAAGACCACGTTCATATAACAGAAAACGAAAAAAGGTGCGCAGGTCAACGAAATATCCGTCGACCGTATTAGCAGAGCGCCCCTTAATGGTTTCCATATAGCCCAGATAGTCCCTAAGCACCGCAGGACACTCTAAAAGGTATTGTTTTTTCATTTTCCACCCCCCTTTACTATATTAAATATTAATTTAGTATAGTTATGTCAAAATTTAGGTAAGTAATACTAGTGGTACATTGGCCGGTCTTCCCCAACCATTATTGATGAAAATGATATGAGATCCCCAGTTCCGTCATTACATTCCAAAAATCCGGATAACTCTTATTGACAGCATGAGCGTCGGTTATGGTGGCCCCCAGTCTTGTGGCTAATACGGTCAATGCCATTACGACACGATGGTCGTTGTGTCCGCACAGTTTTCTCTTTGGTGCGTGCAGTTCAGATTTTTCTACAACAATGGTATTGTCGTTTACCTTGATGTTAGCACCGCATTTTTTTAATTCCTTTTGCATGGCCACGCCGCGGTCACTCTCTTTTAGTTTTAGCCTACTTGTCCCCTGCAATGTGCAACCATTGAAAAGACACGCCATGGTCATGAGAATGGGAGCTAAATCGGGACAATTATCTATCTTTAATGTAGGACAACCTTTCTGCAGTTGCTGAAAATATGTTCGGTACACGCGATCGCCCTGCAGAGAATCCTCCGGCAAGCCCGTGACCGTTACGTCATCACCCAGCAGACGAAAGGCTTCCAAAAAGGCGGCGTTGGAAAAGTCGCCCTCTACCCCACCGCTTACAGCCTGATAGCGTTGATTTCCCGGAATGCGAAAATCTCTCGATGACTCTTGTATAATTTGAATGCCGCTGTCTTTTAATACAGATAGAGTCAGATCAATGTATGGGCGGCTCTGTAGGCGTGACGTTAACCGTATATGGCTGTCACCATCCAGTAGCGGCAGAGCGTACAACATACCGGTGATAAATTGACTGCTGATATCACCGGGCAGTCTGTACCGCATGGGAATCAGTGGGCCGCGGACGTTGACATACTCTATGGTCTGGTCAAAGAAAGCTCCTACCTGGTCACAGATCTTTTCATATACTTGCATAGGTCTGTCCAGCAGTCGCCCTTGTCCTAAAAAGAGGAACGGCGCATCGCTTAAAAGAGCGATGGGAATGAGAAACCGTATGGTGCTTCCGCTTTCACGACAGAAGAGGACCTTTTTCTCGGTTATTTCCAGTGGGTTAAAGCCGGTAACGGTTATATACCCGTCGTATTGCTCAATAGAGGCGCCCATTCCCCTTAAACAGTCAATGGTAGCCATAATGTCTTGCGAAAACGACAATCCCTCGATTACCGTCTTTCCCTGCGTGAGTGCTGCTGCAACCAATTGGCGATGGGCCATACTTTTCGAAGCAGGGGCTTTCACGCATCCTTGTGCGCAACCAGGTTTTATGCTTACATTCATACCAATACTCCTAAGTGTTGTGCTCAACGAGAAGATCTAACGCTCTCAGATAGCCATCCGTACCTATGCCGGTAATGGTGTCGATACAGGCTTCTCTTACGTAGCTGATCTGTCGAAAACTTTCACGTTCTTCCACTTTGGATATATGTACCTCTACCGTGGGAAGACAGACGGACTTAAGGGCATCCAATATCGCTACGCTAGTGTGGGTATACGCCGCCGGATTGATGACGATACCATCATATTGCCCGTAGGCACTTTGAATCGTATCCACCAGATTACCCTCGTGATTGGATTGGTAACAGGTAACGGTAACCCCTATTTCATCGGCATATGTATGTATCTTGCGCAGCAGATCATTGTAGGTCTCCCGGCCGTAATGTTCCGGCTCCCGAATCCCCAACATATTGAGGTTAGGGCCGTTAATAATTAATATGCGCATTGTTGACGCTCCTTTTATCACTTTACCCTAAGCCAATCGGTGCCGTAACGTGTAGACAGTAGATCTGCCAACGCTAATGCGGTTACGCCATCCACCACTGCACGAGCACGGTGGATAATAGCAGGGTCGTGTCGGCCTTTAATTTCTATGATCGCTTCCTCGTTTTCCATAAAATCAACGGTCTGTTGGGGTATGGCAATAGACGGTGTCGGTTTTACTGCGCAACGAAACACTATGGGCATACCGTTGGTGATGCCGCCATTGATACCACCGTTGTGGTTGGTGGTCGTCGTCACTCGGCCATCAGATTCAGATATTGTAAAGGGGTCGTTAGCTTGACTGCCGGTAATATCAGCAAAATCAAACCCAAGACCAAATTCCACCCCTTTTATGCCTGGAATAGCAAACAATCCGTGTGTCAACACACTCTCAACGGAATCGAACCACGGCTCCCCTACCCCGGCCGGCACACCGGTTACGGCCGTTTCCAATATTCCCCCGATACTATCACGTCGTTCACGGGCGTCCCTTATAGCCTGTTTCATCTCTTCGCCGGCATCCGCATCTAATACCGGGAATGAAGCGTAACGCAGGGCGGCAACGTCCTTGGAAATGTCAGTAAATCCGCGGTCCTTTACACGGTAGCATTGGCTAACGTGCGTTCCGATAGAGATCCCTTTGTGTTCTAAGGCGTGGCGCACGACTGCACCGGCCGCAACCAATGCGGCTGTTACCCGTCCAGAAAAATGGCCACCACCACGGTAATCCTCAAATCCGTGGTATTTCTTATAGGCCGTATAATCTGCGTGACCGGGTCGCGCCAGGTACCGGGTCGCACTGTAATCCCCACTGTGCGTATCCGCATTGGCGATTAATATACACAACGGTGTACCTGTAGTCATTCCGTTAAAAACGCCGCTAACAATCTCGGGAACATCCTGTTCGTGACGGGGGGTGGACAGGTCATTTATGGCCTTGCGTAGAGCAAGGTCCCGTTGTATGTACTCCAGATCCACCGGGATCCCCGGTGCTAGACCGTCCAACACCGCACCGATGTAAGCGCCATGACTCTCGCCAAACAAAGTGACGGACACGGAGTTTCCAAATGTGTTCTTCATACGTATCACCCTCCTAAAAGGACGTTCATAACCTCTTCAAAACCCATTTCGCACAGCGTAAATCGCCCGATTTCATCCGCACGCACAACGGTTACCGTACCTCCGGACGATTTTTTATCGTGACGCACGACATCCATCACCCGGTGTTTGTCGTAGGTAGCCTGTGAGGGCAATCCGATCTTCTGTAAGAGGGATAACAAGCGCGGTTTAACAGAAGGACCACAGAAAAACGGCATACCCAAGGCCACACACTCACCGTGCAACCATTGCCCGGAACCGACCGTTTCAATGCCGTGTCCGATCGTGTGGCCAAAGTTTAGTACCTTACGCAGGTTGGATTCCTTCTCATCCTGTTGTACCACATCTCGTTTGATGCGAAGTGAACGGATGATGATCTCCTCCATATTATCCGCAATAGATGCCGTTTCCATCAGTCGAAACAAGCCGGCGTCGCACGTAACACTCATCTTTACGGCTTCCGCCAAACCGTTGGCAATATGCCGATACGGCAGCGTGGACAAAACGTTTGGGTCGATCAATACGGCCGACGGTTGATGGAAAGCCCCCAGAATATTTTTTACACCGTCAAGATCCACAGCAGTCTTACCACCGATGGAGGAATCGACCTGGGCTAAAAGGGTTGTGGGAACGTTGTAGAATTCTATGCCACGCATATAACAGGACGCGGCAAATCCGGCAAGATCCCCGACAACACCGCCACCGACGGCAACCACACAATCCCATCGGGTAAAGCCGGCCTCCAGCATCCGACGGCACACCAGCTCCATGGTGGATAACGTTTTGTTCGCTTCCCCCTGCCGGATGGTGACGATAATGGGCGATTTACAGCCATTGGCAATGGTCTTGGAGTACTCCTCCGGCACCCCGTCGTCTGTAACGATACAAACACGGCGATTAAGATTTAAATATTCTCCCGCACGGCTTATGCAACCCCGTTCCACGAGGATGTCGTAGGACGTGTTTTGTAACGCACAGGTTATAACCATTCCTACTCCTCCCTAAAAGCGTCCACCGTCACATCGTCAGGATAAACGCCGACAATCTTTAAATGGGTGCAGAAGGTTGACAGCTCCTGCATCATCTCCTGACCTTGCGCGGTAAAGCCGTCCCCCTCCATCTCTACGGTAAAATAATATTGCCATAACAGGTCTTTCAGGGCACGGCTACGCAGACTCAACATATTGTAACCGTGCTTACCAATCACACTTACAGCGCGCGCTAACGAGCCGGCTTGATGCCCAACCGAGAAAAACAGCAAGGTGCGCACTCCACATTTTTTGTCCGGACGGCGTGGCGCAGGCGTTAACACAGCAAAACGTGTGCTGTTCCACGCACTTTCATTGATGTTACGAGCGATAACGTCCAAGCCGTATAATGCGGCAGTCTCTTCACTGGCTATGGCGGCCACCGACATATCTCCACCGTCAGCGACCTGCTTGGCGGCCACGGCGGTGTTGGAGCAAGATACCGGTTCCATACCATGTTCGCGAATAAACGGAGCGCATTGCTGCAGGGCCTGCGCGTGGCTGAACACACGGCGAACGTTTGTAATATCGCTCCCGGGCAATGCTAACAACTGGTGTCGGATCGCCAGGTCATATACGCCGCTGACGTGCAAGGAGCCGGAGAACAACAGGTCGGTCACTTGACCTACCTCGCCGGCATAGCTATTTTCAATGGGCAGCACGGCGCAATGACATTCCCTCGACTCCACCGCTGCATACGCTTGTTCAAAGGAGCCGTAGGAAATTAGCTGGGCAGAAGGAAAGAGCTTGTGCGCAGCAATCTGCGCAAAGGCTCCCTCAACGCCACAATAGGCTATACACATGCTGTCTAATAATTGATGTTGATACGTGCGAGAGATCCGCATCGTATCACGAATAAAGGCCACATAGTAGTCCCTTAGCCGGTCATCCTCTATGTACGATGCGTTGCGTGTAATCACCTGTTTTTCCCGTTCCTCATCTAAGACGGGAATTCCGTTCTTCGCCTTATAGTCGGCTACCGATTCGACGGCACGCATACGACGGACAAACAGTTCCGCCATCTGACGGTCTATTTCATTAATTTCCTTTCGGGTATTCTCTAAGGACATATGGGGTCATCCTTTCGCAAGTGTGGCGTTACTCTGCCTTAAGATTCAGTTCTTGTGCCAATTGTTTAAACGCCGGGAGAGCGCGACGGACAGTTTCGGTATCCACGCAATAGGAGATACGCACATATCCGGGCATGCCGAAATCATCACTGGGAACAACCAGTAGTTCGTGTTTTTTCGCCAATTCCGAAAACGCACCGGCATCCCCTCCGGGTGCGCGCATAAACAAATAGAAGGCGCCGTCTGGATTGACAACGGAGAACCCATAGTCGGTCAACGCAGTATACAATAAGTCGCGGTTGGTCTTATAAACTGACAGGTTGGCTGTCTGTCCCAAACATGCGGCCGCAACTCTCTGGAACAGACTGGGGGCACACACATACCCCAGAGCACGTCCGGCACCGGCCACACCGGCCATAATATCTCCGGCGTACTCCGTCTGTTTGGGAACGTAAATGTAGCCAATACGTTCGCCGGGCAGGGACAGGGATTTACTGAACGAATAACACACGACGGTGTTCTTGTAATACTGCGGAATGTACGGTACCGTTACGTCACCGTATACCAACTCACGATAGGGCTCGTCCGCCACAATATAGATAGGATGTCCAACACGCTTCTGGGCCTCTTCCAGGATAGCGGCCAGTTGACGGATAGAGTCTTCGGTCAACACAGCGCCGGAAGGGTTGTTGGGAGAATTGACGATGATAGCGGCGGTCTTCTCGTTAATGGCAGACGCTAACGCCGCCGCATCCAACTGAAAATCCGATTCACGGCAAGGAACTACGCGCAGATGGGCTCCGGTCTTTTCGACAAACACTTTATATTCCGGGAAAAAGGGCGCTAGCGCAATAACCTCCTCCCCTGCCTCTAATAAGGCGTGGAAGGTAATACACAGTGACGCCGCGGCACCGACGGTCATATACAGGTCGTTTTCGTCCGCATCCATACCAAACAGGTTGTTGATATGCGCCGCAATCTTCTGTCGTACCACCCGATCACCGGGCGCCGATGTATACCCATGCAAAGCCACCGGACTGGTATCGTCCAATAAACAACGGATGGTCATTTCCACCGCTTCGGGTGGGGCAACACTGGGATTGCCCAGACTGAAATCAAACACATTCTCCTTGCCAATCTGCTCTTTACGCTTGTTGCCAAATTCGAACAATTCACGAATAACACTGCGCTTGGTACCAAGTTCTTTCATACTTTTGGGAAACATATAGTATATCCTCCTTGCGGTTTATAACGATAACGCACCTTTTTCCAACATAGATTGGGCGGCGAGAAGCACGCCGATCTTTCCGCTGTGATAGTTTAATCCCCCCTGCATATACGCAGCAAAGGGCTCTCGCAGAGGGGCGTCTGCAGACAGTTCAATGGACGAGCCCATCGTGAAGGCGCCGGCGGCCATAATGACCGGATTGGTATAGCCGGGCATATCCCAAGGCTCGGGCACCACGTAGGCGTCCACGGGTGCTCCCTTTTGCATCCCCTGACAAAAAGCGACCAAAGACGGGGTATCCCGTAACAATATGGTCTGAATAATGTCGCCACGGTACTCATCGTGACGGGGAGAAACCGTATAGCCCAACTTCTCAAATAGAGAGGCGGCGTATACTGCCGTTTTCAGCGCCTCGCCAACTACGTGAGGAGCATTAAAGAGTCCCATATACAGAGATCGATTGTGTCCAAGAGAAGCCCCCACTTCCCGTCCCAATCCGGGAGTGGTCATACGGTAGGCGCATTTCTCAATGCACGAAGCAGTACCACACAGATATCCGCCGTTCTCCGCTATACCGCCGCCGGGGTTTTTAATGAGCGATCCAGCAATTAGGTCCACGCCCACCTCGTTAGGTTCTCGTTTTTCCACAAACTCACCATAGCAATTATCCACAAAGATAATGGTGTCGGGACGCACCGAGCGAACGGTATCAACGATGGCGGCAATCCCGTCTATCGTCAGTGAAGGGCGGGTGCAATATCCACGCGAACGTTGGATATGCACCATCTTGATGGATGCATCGTCCAACAATGCCTGCCGGATACCGGACAAGTCGGGCTTTTCATCTGATGTCAGAGGTATTTCCCGATACCCTACGCCGTACTCTGCCAATGAACCGTCGGCCGGCGTTTTATGCCCGATAACCTGCTCCAACGTGTCGTACGGAGCACCGGTAGCCGCTAACAATGTGTCTCCGGGACGCAATATGGCAAACAGCGCTATGGTAATGGCGTGCGTACCGGATACGATGCTGTGACGTATCAAGGCATCCTCCGCACCCATAATGTCTGCTAAAATTTCATCAAGAGCATCCCTGCCCCGGTCACCATACCCATAACCCGTTGTAGGGGTAAAATGACTTTCGCTGACACGGTGGCGTATGTAAGCGGACAACACCTTCTGTTGATTGTACGAAGTTGTTTCATCTATATTTTTAAAAGTCGCTTGTGCGTTTAATTCCGCCTCATCCGATAGCGCCGCCAGACGGCTGTCTACCGGAAAGAATGTTGTGTCCATTAGTGTTCCTCCACGCTATAATTATCGTAATACTTGCGCCCAGCTATCCACCGGGCAAAAACCCAATCGGGCGTATAGATCGGCAACTTCCGTATTTGCCGGCGCAATATAAATATCTTGACCGTAAAATCGGCGGACCAAATCCAGTACGCACCGACCGGCCAGCCCCCTATGTCGATACTCCGAAGCGGTGACAACAGCGCCCAATATGACACCGTTATCTGCTTCTGCTACCATCATGGCACTACTGACCGGTAAATTTCCCTGACAAATACACGCTATATGACAGGCACCATGCCGTACTCGGTGAGATACGTCCACGTACCAATCCTCAAAAGGAGGCATATTCGGAAATCCTCCGCAAAGTAAGGGGTACAGGTCATCCAAGCGTATATCTGACTGGGCGTTTTGACTAAGAGGGCGTGGCCCCATATAACGCATCCGCTGACCTGTCGAGCAGGGACACTTCCATACTTTAGCAATCCGTTCTCCTATATCTGGGGCACATCGCACTGCGCGTACATAGGGAATAAAGCTGAAAAACTCTGCCCACTCGTCAAAGGTATCAGCAGCCGTATGCCAGATGGCGGTACCATCAAAGAGCGCCATATAGCCGCCCATACCGTCGGTGTAATACCGCACGATATCGCCTGTATCTCCATAAGCACGTGCTAATGACCGAATACGTAATGCCGCTTCGGTACCGCCGATTAGCGGTATTTCCGATGATAAAACGGAGGATATCATTGGGGCAACCTCTCAATCAGCAGAGATAACAACTGCTCCATCGACTGCACGTCTTCCCATTTACCCACGCAACGTCCGGTGTGGATATAACGTGTAGGCAGAGAAACGGATGCCATACGGACACCGGTATGGGACCGCTGAATGGCGCCGGCATTATTGCCACCGGCCACGCGGTTTTTGGTTTGTGTTTTAATGTCGTTTTCCTCTGCCAGGTCACGAATATACCGATACAAGTCGTGATCGTATACGGTGGCTTTATCGGCAAAGGAGACCACAGCGCCGCCGCCTGTACGGCAGACACAGGTCTCATCCGTACTACCGGCGGTATCCTGTGCTGTCGTGGCGTCAATCGCGATAGCGATATCTGGACATACGGCGTTGGCCACCACACCGGCACCACGCAGACCGACCTCTTCCTGTACGGAAAAGGATAACCAGATATCGAACGGAGGTTGTTTCTGGGCTAAGGAAAGCAGCAATGCGCACCCTACCCGGTCGTCTACCGCCTTTCCCATAAAGTAACCGGTATCCTCATTGTCGGAAAACTCCACAGCAAACGTACCACCCTGCCCTATCCGGACCATCTTTTCGGCGGTCGCACGGTCCGGTGCGCCAATGTCCACCAGCATATCCTGAGTATCGGGTATCTTATCTAACTCATCACCGACACAATGGTGGCCGGCTTTGCCGCCAATAACGCCTAACTGACCGCTAATGCTCACACGTGCGCCAAACAGCGCTTGTTTATCAATGCCGCCCACCGTTTCAAAGCGCAGATAACCGTCGTCGGTGATATGGGATACCAAAAACCCTACCTCATCCATATGGGCGTCTAACAGTAATTTCTTAGTGCCCTTAGTTTTGCCAATTAGGTGAAGTATAATGTTGCCCATGGCGTCCACCGTGACCTCATGGTCTACGGTAAGGGCGGCAATATGGTCCATAATAAAGCGTCGCACATCGTGTTCGCGTCCGGAAACGGCATTTATATCGCACAGTTTTACAAGCAATTGTTTATCCATGACGGGACACCTCCTCCACACACAGCGCCATCAATTCTCCTACGGTAGACAGATCGCGCAGGTCTACCACCTCAACGGGTGTGTGCATATACCGTTGCGGAATGGAAAACAGCGCCGTACGCACGCCGGCGTTGCTGTTGCTGATAACGTCCGCATCCGTACCGGTACGGCCGCCCATCACCTCGTGTTGATAAGGAATATGCCGTTCTTCCGCTATGCGAATGGCCGTGTCCGTCAGATGCTTGTCCAGTATGGGAGAGTGACCGATCATAACTCCCTCCCCCAATCTACCGCATTCACGCGGTTGCTCACCGGGGGCCAGAGCAAAGCTGACGTCGGTGACAAAAGCAAACTGGGGATTAAGTGCTCGGACTGCCACCGACGCACCACGGCAGCCAAGTTCTTCCTGTACGCAGAAAGCCACCGTCACGTTTGCATTCTTGT
>JAZRMD010000224.1:0-7136 GCA_045647285.1 Acutalibacteraceae bacterium | reverse complement strand
CGCACATGGGGAAAATGTTGGTGGCACGGCCGTCCCAGTAGGTGGGGTCGCCCTGCCACAGATATTCGGTGTTATCCTCGGTGCGGCAGATGGACTGCAACTCGGCACCCATGCTGCTGATTTTTACCTTGAGTTTATCGTTTTCCAAAATATAGATCATCGGTATACTCTCCTTATATAGTCGGATTAACAAAGGTGTTATTACCTCTTTACGGCGATAACAGGAATATTATACCTTAAAAATGCCCACAATGCAACATATTTATTTATTCGGCGCCTTGACAATCCCTTTTTCGGGTGCTAAAATGAAAGAAATCGTTGATGGGGAGGGTCTCCCACGGGTTCCTGCAGAGAGCGTCCGGTTGGTGCAAGGACGCGGAACACACGGATGTACCTACCACCCCGGAGTGTGCGCTGACATAAGGTGCGCCGGCAGACACCGTTATCGGTCACTATGAGCGCACTTTCGGGTGCGGAAATAGGGTGGAACCACGAGGCTTTTGCGCCCCGTCCCTTGTCCGGGACGGGGCTTTATCTATTTTATGACGTAAAAGGAGCGAGAACAATGCTGAACATTACCCTCAAAAGCGGCGATAATATGGAGGTGGCGGTAGGCACCACCGTAGACACGCTGTGTCGGGAGATTTCTATGGGGCTGTACCGCAACGCCTGCGCAGCCCGTGTGGACGGTCAGGTGGTAGACCTGCGCACCGAGTTGACGCAGGATTGCACGGTGGAGATACTGACCTTTGATGACCAGGATGGTCGTAAGGCGTACTGGCACACCGTATCCCACGTGATGGCCCAGGCGGTCAAGCGTCTGTACCCGTCGGTCAAGCTGACCATTGGCCCGTCCATTGACGAAGGATTTTATTACGACTTTGATGCGGATATGAGCATCACCCCTGAGGTGCTCACCGCCATTGAAGGGGAGATGAAGGCCATCATTAAGGAGGCCTTGCCCATCACCCGGTTTACCCTGCCCCGGGCGCAGGCGCTGGACCGGATGAAGGACGAGCCTTACAAGGTGGAACTCATCAACGACCTGCCGGAAGATGCGCTTATTTCCTTCTATACGCAAGGGGAGTTCACCGACCTGTGCGCCGGTCCCCATCTGCCGGACACCGGCCGCCTCAAGGCGGTAAAGCTGCTGTCCGCCACCGGCGCTTACTGGCGTGGCGACTCCAAGAATAAGATGCTCACCCGTATCTACGGTATTGCCTTCCCCAAGGCCAGTATGCTGGAAGACCATCTGGTGCGTCTGGAAGAAGCCAAGAAGCGTGACCACAACAAGCTGGGCCGGGAGCTGGAACTGTTTACCACGGTGGATTGCATCGGTCAGGGACTACCTATTCTGTTGCCCAAGGGCGCCCGTATCATCCAGTTGTTACAGCGCTGGATTGAGGATGAGGAGCAAAAGCGGGGCTATCTGCTGACCAAGACCCCCTTAATGGCCAAGAGAGATCTGTACAAGATTTCCGGTCACTGGGACCACTACCGTGACGGTATGTTCATCATGGGCGACCCGGACGACGAGAGCAAGGAGTGCTTTGCTCTGCGCCCCATGACCTGTCCTTTCCAGTATCAGGTCTATCTCAACCGGGCTCGGTCGTACCGTGACCTGCCTATGCGCCTGGGTGAAACGTCCACCCTGTTCCGCAACGAGGATTCCGGTGAGATGCACGGTCTTATCCGTGTGCGTCAGTTCACCATCTCCGAGGGCCACCTGGTGTTACGCCCCGACCAGTTAGAGGAGGAATTCCGCGGCTGTCTGGAACTGGCTAAGTACGTGTTGGAGACCGTGGGTATGCTGGAAGATTGTACCTTCCGCTTCTCCCAGTGGGATCCGGCCAACCCCAAGAACAAGTACGAGGGTACCGCCGAGCAATGGGATGAAGCCCAGACGGTTATGGGCAAGATCCTTGACAACCTGGGCGTGGAATACACCGTGGGTATTGACGAGGCGGCCTTCTACGGTCCTAAGCTGGACATTCAGTATAAGAACGTGTTTGGCAAGGAAGACACCATCGTCACCATCCAGATCGATATGCTGTTGGCCGAGAAGTTCGGTATGGAATATACCGATGCAGACGGCCAGAAGAAGCGCCCCTACATCATCCACCGCACCTCTTTGGGTTGCTACGAGCGCACCTTGGCGTATCTGATTGAGAAGTACGCCGGTGCTTTCCCCTTGTGGTTGGCTCCCGAACAGGTCCGTGTACTGCCCATCTCCGAGCGTCTGCTGGATAAGGCCGGCGCCATCACCGACCAGCTCAAGGCCGCCGGCCTGCGCGCCGAATTGGATACCCGTAACGAGAAGATGGGGTACAAGATTCGTGAGGCGCAGGTGGATAAGGTGCCGTATATGCTGGTTATCGGCGATAAGGAAGCGGAAGCAGGCGTGGTATCCGTCCGTCATCGCAAGGAGGGTGACCTGGGCACCATGACTCTGGAAGCCTTCTTGGGTAAGGCGCTAACCGAGATTGCCACCAAGGAACGCAAATAAAACGATTGCCGTCGGCAGACTGTCTGCCGACGGCAATTCTTTTTGGTTATTTTACCGGAGTTACGTGCCAGATGCGGTCGTTGTAGTCCGCTATGGAACGGTCGGAGGCAAACACGCCACTCATAGCGGTGTTCAGCAACGCCCGACGGGCCCATTCGTCCCCATCTCGGTACACCTGCCCGGACAGAGTTTGCACACGGCTGTAATCCGCAAAGTCTGCCAACACCATATAGGGGTCGTGCTGTACCAATGAGGAGGCGATCTCCCCGTAATGGTAACCGCCAAACCCGGCGTACATACTGTCTATGGCCCGGTGAATGTGGGGATTCTGGTTGTAGTATACCCGTGGGTCGTATCCGGCCCGACGCAAGGCTTCCACTTCTTCGGTGCGCATACCAAACAGGAACATATTCTCCTCGCCCACCGCCTCGCAGATCTCCACGTTGGCGCCATCCAGAGTGCCCAGGGTCAGTGCGCCGTTCATCATCAGCTTCATATTGCCGGTGCCGGACGCTTCGGTGCCGGCCAGAGAGATCTGTTCGCTGATATCCGCAGCCGGCATCAGCAGCTCCGCCAAGGTGACCCGGTAGTCCTCCAGGTACACCACCTTGAGTTTATCCCGTACTGCTGGGTCGCTGTCGATCATTTCGGACAGTTTGCAGATAAATCGGATGATCTCCTTGGCCAGATGATAGCCGGGGGCGGACTTGGCGCCAAAGATATAGGTCCGGGGAGTAAACGCCATGCCGGGGTTATCCTTCAGCATCTGATAGAGGTGGAGAATATGCAGGGCGTTAAGATGCTGACGCTTATATTCGTGCAGACGCTTTACCTGTACGTCAAACAGGGAGTCCGGGTCCAGCACCTGCCCGGTCTGTTGCCGGACGTAGGCGGCCAGCCGTTCTTTGTTGCGCCGCTTGATATCCATAAAGGTCTTACGGGCGGCGGCGTCCTCTGCCAGAGGCGCCAACCGGGATAGTTGCCCGGCGTCCAGCACGAATCCGTCGCCGATAGCGTCGCTTACCCATGCGGCCAATTCCGGGTTGGCCTGACACAACCATCGCCGGTGGGCAATACCGTTGGTCACGTTGGTAAACTTATCCGGACACAGAGCGTAGGTGTCGGGGAACACCGTCTGCTTAACGATGTCGCTGTGCAGACGGGACACGCCGTTGACCGAGTGACATACCGCCACGCAGAGATTGGCCATCTTGATGACCCCGTAATGGATAATGGCCATTCGGCTTACCCGTTCGGTATCGCCCCCGGTACGTTCCATCATCTCTTCACTGTAACGGCGGTTAATTTCCTGCACCAGCATATAGATACGGGGCAGACGCTGGCGGAACAGATCCTCCGGCCAACACTCCAGCGCTTCCGCCATGACCGTGTGGTTGGTGTAGGCAAAGGTGCGCCGGACAATGTCGTAGGCATCGTCCCAAGAGTATCCGCACTCATCCAATAGGATGCGTAACAGTTCCGGTATGGCTAGGGTGGGATGGGTGTCGTTGATGTGTACCGCCGCCATATCCGGCAGGTTATCCAGGGTGCCGTGCTTTTCCAGATGGCGATGTACCAGGTCCTGCATGGAGGCGGATACCAGGAAGTACTGCTGACTCAACCGCAGGCTTTTGCCCTCCCGGTGATTGTCCGCCGGATACAGCACCTGGGTAATGACCTCCGCCATGGCCTTTTGTTCCATGGCACGCATATATTCTCCCTGGTTAAAGAGGGTCATATCCATACCCGGGGCGGTGGAGCGCCACAACCGCAAGGTGGAGATGCCTCGTCCGTCCTTTCCGGCTACCATCAGGTCGTAGGGCTGAGCAATCACCGTGTTGGCATCCTTGTGCTCAATATGATGGAACCCGTTGTCGTCCCACCACTCCTCCACGTGCCCGTCAAACAGCACCTTCTGCGCCCGTTCGGGGCGAGGGAGCAACCAACTTTCTCCCCCGGGGAGCCAGAAGTCGGGCATCTCGGTCTGCCAACCGTCCACCAGTTTCTGCCGGAAGATGCCCAACTCATACAGCAGGGAGTAGCCAATGGCCGGGATGGAGGAGGTGGCCAGGCCGTCCAGGAAACAGGCGGCCAGACGCCCCAATCCACCGTTGCCCAGACCCGCATCCGGCTCCAGTTCGTATAAGGTATCCAACTTAACGCCAAAGGCCTCCATCACGGCGGCGGCATCGTCGGTGAGCCCCAGATTATATAAGGTGTTCTTAAGAGAACGGCCCAGCAGGAACTCCATACTCATATAGTATACCTGCTTAGTCTGTTGCTGGTTGGCTCTGTGTATATAGTCCACCCGTTGCTCGCGCATCCGGTCACGCAGTACCAGCGCCAAGGCGTTGTACAACTGCTCGTGGGTGGCTTCCTGCGGTTGCACCGAGAAACTATGCAACAGCTTGATCTCCAACGCCTTCTGTAAAGCCCGACGGGCCCCGGCGGCAGACGTTTTGCTCATAGATAGACCTCCCTATAGAGAATAAGGCCCCCTTGCGACCGGCAAGGGGACCATCGCTGTATTCTATTATATACTGGGTCCCGGAATATTGCAATACTTTTTATAAAATGACGAAAACTTTTGCTTTTATATGGAAAACATTACCTCAAACTGTTAATGTTGCACAAAAATTAGCCATTTTTCATTAGTAATGAGCCTTAGCCGTTTTTCTCAGGCGGCACCACCAGACGGATGGCGTCGTGTAGATTGCGTACGGCAATCTTGCTGTGTCCGTTCTCTTTTTCGCCGTCCAGAGTCCACGGCATATCGTCGGGGGCGTGTACGGTCATCCGGGAAGCGCTGTGGAAGGTCAGCAGGGGAGAGTCGTAGGTTTGCTTTTGCAGACATCGGATACATTCTTCCAATTCCAACGGGGATTTGGGCATCTTAATGAGGAGCAGTTCCAGCAGACCGTCGTTCATATCCACGTAATCCGGGTTCAAGGTGAGGATACCGGCCACCGAGGTGGAATTGCAGATGGCGCCAAAAATGTATTCCCCGTCAAAGGTGGCGTCCGGCGTTTCCACCACCAGACGCCGAGGCTTGATGGCAAACAGGTCCTGCACACCGCCCAGCACGTAGGCCATATGGCCCAATGCGTTCTTGACGTTCTGAGGGGTGTCGTAGGACGCCCGGGTAAAGGCGCCGAAGGAGGCGATATAGGTGAAGTACCGGTCCCCAAACAATCCTACGTCAAAGATGCGTGGCGTACCGTCTATAATGTCCTGTGCCGCCTTGAGCAGTTTTTTGTTGAGTCCCACGCTGCTGGCAAAGTCGTTGGTACTGCCGCAGGGAATGTAACCGATGGGAACGTCGGCACCGCAGTCCAGTAAGCCGCTGACCACCTCGTTAAAGGTGCCGTCGCCCCCCATACACACCACAAGATCGTGTCGGGCGGCGTGCCGGGCGGTGATGTGCCGTCCGTCCCCGGCGGCGGTGGTGACAAACACGGTGGGGATATATCCTGCCCGGCAGAATAGTTCCACCACGCTGGCCAGATAGCGTTTGCCGGTCTTTTGACCGGAGCAGGGGTTAATAATGAGCAACAACCGTTTCTCCATAAAAGGCGCCTCCTCTCTGCCTTACAGTATACCACACCCGGACGACGTTCTGCAACCGAAATGTGGTAAAATAAAAAAGCCGCCGTTTCCACAGAATCGGCGGCCACAAGGGGGATTATTTGCGGCCCTCCAACAATTTCTGGATCTTGTCGTGAGAATCGATCAGGTTACTGATGGATACGTTCTGGTTAAGGGCGGCGATGTAGTAGGCGATGTACTTGGAGCAATCCACCTCGTGGAACCACTCACGGCTGAGCAGCTCGGGAGTGCGATAGGTCAGGTTGGTGCCGAACACGCCGTGCACAATGCCGTCGGCGTAAGCACGGTCAAATTTCTCCAGGCCGGCGGTGAAGATACCGTAGGTGGCGTAGGCGAAGATGCGCCGGGCCTTGCGCTTTTTGAGTTCGTAGGCAATGTCCAGCATAGATTCGCCGGAGGCGATGATATCGTCGGCAATGAAGATATCCTTACCTTCCACCGAGGTACCCAGATACTCGTGGGCCACGATGGGGTTGCGGCCGTTGACCACACGGGAGTAGTCGCGGCGCTTGTAGAACATACCCATTTCTACCCCCATATTGACCGCATAATACATATTGCGGTTAAGAGCACCTTCGTCGGGGCTGACCACCATCAGGTTGTCACGGTTGGGGTTAAAATCGGGGATGGAGCGGAACATCGTCTTGAGCACCTGATAGGAAGGCATCAGGTTATCAAAACCCATCAGCGGCACCGCGTTGCACACGCGGGGATCGTGCGCGTCGAAGGTGACGATGTTGTCGACGCCCATAGCCTGCAGCTCCTGCAGAGCAACGGCGCAGTCAAGGCTCTCACGGTAGTTGCGGCGATGCTGACGGCCGCCGTAGAGGTTGGGCATAATCACGTTGATGCGGTGGGCCTTGCCGCTGGTGGCCTGAATGATACGGCGCAGGTCCTGATAATGGTCGTCGGGGGACATAGCATTCTCAAAGCCGTACATATTGTACTTGCAGTTGTAGTTGCCGACGTCCACCAAGATGTACAGGTCGGTACCGCGGATCGAGGACTTAATCAGACCCTTACC
>JAZRMD010000223.1:0-2929 GCA_045647285.1 Acutalibacteraceae bacterium | reverse complement strand
AATAAGATGTACACAAATTTTACAAAAAAAATAGGAAGCGGGGAAAAAGCAAATTTTTTTTCCGCCGCCGAAAGAATGATACTTATACGCCCTTGAAGCTGCCGGAGGTGTCGTTGATCTTCTCAACAACATCCACCTTGCGGCGAGAGGTCGCCACACGCTTCATCAGCTCTTCGTAATACACATTCTCATCAAAGGGAATCTCTACAGGCTTACCCAAGAAGCAAGACAGGTGCATAGCGTTGGACAGAGTCAGACCGTTAATGCCTTCTACACCGTTTGCTACCAACGGCTCGCCGCGCAGGATGTTGGCGGCAAAAGCATTGCGAACACCCTTGTGCTGCTCATTCATTCCGTCGGTCTCCACCTCGGAGTAAGTGACATTCGGACAACCGAAAGAACCGGTATTGGTCTTGGTAAATTCCGGCTCCGGAATATCCAGTTCCCACTTATACAAGATGTCGTTTTCCACCACCAACTTGCCCTTGTCCATAGTCAGTTCAAAGCGGTTGCTGCCAGGAGCATCGCCGGTGGAAGTAATGAACAGACCGGTGGCACCGTTGGGATACTCCAGGTACGCCGTCACGTCGTCCTCAACCTCAATGTCGTGCCATTTGCCGAAGTGTACGTGGGCATCCACCTTAACGGGCATACCGCAGATCCACTGCAGAAGGTCAAGCTGGTGGGGGCACTGGTTCAGCAGAACGCCGCCGCCTTCACCGGACCAGGTAGCGCGCCAAGCACCGGAATCGTAATACGCCTGGGGACGATACCAGTTGGTGATGATCCAGTTCACACGGCGGATAGCGCCCATCTCGCCGCTGTCCACGATTTCCTTCATCTTGCGGTACACACAGTTGGTGCGCTGATTGAACATCATACCGAAGCTGACGTTTGCCTTCTCGGCTTCCGCATTCATCTCCAGCACCTGCTTAGTGTACACACCGGCAGGTTTCTCACACATAACGTGCAGGCCGTGCTTAAAGCCCTCAATAGAGAGAGGAGGATGAAAATAGTGAGGAGTTGAAATCAGAATGGCATCCACCAGACCGCTTTCCATCAGCTTAATACCGTCGTCAAAATAAGCCACCGACTCCGGCATAAAGGTCTTAGCCCAAGCAATTTTATCCGGGTTAATATCGGCAATAGCCGTAACCTCTATCTCAGGGCTTTCACCTTTGAGAATACTCCGGGCATGGTTGCTACCCATGCCACCGAAACCGATAATACCTAACCGTACTTTTTCCAAAATCATCACTGTTCCTTTCGCTATATTGTTACTCATAGAGTAAATTACCAACTTACGTTCCACCGTGACTTATAGGCACCGTCAGCCTCGCTGACAGCATTGATGGGGCGATAAGAAGAATGCGCGATACGCTCAGCCAACAAGGCGTTAAACCGTTCCTCATCCATAGGTAAAGATATCGCTTCACCCGTCCACGAGGACAGATAGGCCGCGTTGGAAATGGTCAACTCCTTAATGGCGTCATAACCGGGAGCCAACAACGGGGTGCCGTGCAATGCAGCGCTGACAAAGTTGCGCAAAATACCGTTGTGCGCCTCTTCCTGGTGGTCCGGAAGAATCTCTTGATATGTAAAGGTTGGTTCCTTGCCAGATGGATCGAAGCAGGCCTCTCGCTCGTGACGATCCAGTTTCCACCAACGCAACTTGTTTTCCTCCAACACCAACTTGCCCAGATCTCCGACGATCTCCAGACGGTTGGTACCAGGGCACTCGCCAGTAGTGGTAATGAAGGTGGCGGTAGCACCGTTGTCGTACCGGGCAAAGATGGTGGCATCGTCTTCCACTTCAATGTGGTGGTAATGGGCGCAGGAGCAACTGGCCCATATACTGCAGGGCATACCGAATATCCATTGCCACAGATCCAGCTGATGAGGGGCTTGGTTGATCAGCACGCCACCGCCCTCCCCTGCCCAGGAGGCACGCCAAGCACCGGAGTCGTAATACTTCTGTGTGCGGTACCAGTTGGTTACTGTCCATTGTAACCGTTTGAGTTCGCCCAGTTGACCTTCCTGCACCATCTTGCGCGCCTGCTGAAATAACGGATGGGTACGTTGGTTGAACATAACCCCAAACACCTTACCGGACGCTTTGGCGGCAGCGCACATCTTGCGCACCTCGCTGACCTGAACGCCACCCGGCTTTTCGGACAAAACGTGCAGACCTTTTTCAAAGGCCGCCACCGTCATAGGTGGATGCAGGTAGTGAGGGGTGGCAACAATCAGCGCATCCGCTACGTCCGCCGCCAACATGGCGTCGAGGTCTGCAAACACGGTTACACCGGGCAGATGCTTCTCCGCCCACAGCCGTCGTTCCGGGGCGATGTCGCACACCGCCGTCAACTGCGCTTCGGGTACATTACCGGCCATCAGGGATTCCGCATGGGCGCTTCCCATATTGCCCAGTCCAACCACCGCAATACGCAGCGTTACACTCATACCAGCGACTCCTTTAATGCGTTCACAGCCGCGTCAAAAGCGGCACGTTTGGAAGGATACGCAAAAGCATCCATCTTGGTCTTGGCACCGTCCTTCTCCAAGGCGGCAAAGCCGTCAAACACCGTCAGGTGGGGCTCCACCGTCAGCTGCTGACCGCCGGCGGCGATAAACTTTCCGAGAATCTCCGGTACGTGACCGATGCCCTTGCCGCAAGGGACCACCTTACCGTCTTCCAGGCAATCCTTTACGTGGAAGTAGTCAATGCGGTCCTTGAGTAGTTCCCAAGCTTCCAGAGTGTTCTGACCGCATTGAATGAAGTTGGCCGGGTCAAAGATGCCGCCCAAAGCAGGAACAGAATCCAGAATATCCTTGCAACGCACGGCAATGTCACCGTAGATACCCTTTTCGTTTTCGTGGCAAAGCTTCACACCGCTGCCGGCCGCAACCTCTACCATCCGGGTCAGGC
>JAZRMD010000222.1:0-2586 GCA_045647285.1 Acutalibacteraceae bacterium | reverse complement strand
CATAGGCATGGTGGCGATAAGACCCTTGCCCAGCGACGCCCAATTGGGCAGGGCTTGGAAGATGGCGGTCAGCACCGCCGGAAACAGCATAATCAGCAGTCCCAGGGCAATACCCCACCGGCGACCGTCACGGTGGACGCTCTGCATATAGGTCATTTCTTTTTTCATCTTTCCATACCCCCTTTACCCTAACCAGCCGGTCAGCGGTACGGCGGCGGCCATACCGCCCACCAGACTCAGAGGCAGTGCGTAGTCGGTGAGCCAACGGATGTGGCAACGGGTGGCCAGAAGGCCGCACACCGCCATCAGCAGGGCGCTGGTGAGCATCACCAGTACCGGGATAAGACAGGCGGTGTTGCCGGTGGTGATCTGCCCGATATCGCAGAACACAAAGCCTAAAAAGGCGGATATCATACCCAGGAACATTGCGTTATTAAACAGTTCGCCCCAACGCTTGTCCTTCATGCCCATCTTGGTCATACCCGACTGGATGCCCTTGGTCATAAAGGGCACCAGCACCAGACCGGCGGCGATGGAGAGGGTCATCACCCACACCACCGACAGGAAGATGGACGGGTCGGTAATCACCGTGCCGTCGGGGATATCGGCGGCCTTGAGCACGTTCTGGGACGCCACCACCTCGTAACTCATAGAGCCGATGACCGACAGCCGCAGCCACGGCAGGGCCACGCCCAGGCTCTTGGACAGGGCCACCACGCTGACCAGTATGGATACCGCCGGTGCTACGGTAAACACGGCACTGGAAGATACGGTCTTGCGCACCGTTTCCCGGGAAATGCCCAGCTCCCTCGCCCGGCGCAAGGCCCGGACCAGAAAGTACACCGATTGCCCCAGTACGGCGGCAATAATCAGCCCCACCAGGACAAACAGAATGGGATGGTTGACAGAAAAGGTCATCATACGACCTCCTTTACCTATAATAAGGCCAGTATAGCACAAGGCCGCCCCTTTGACAAGGGCGGCCTTGGAAATATATACCGGGGGACGGGTCACTCCCCCAACAGGCGCAAGGCGTTCTGGTGGGTGATGGCGTCGGTTTCCGCTTGGCTCAGACCCAGGGTGCCCAACAGCCGCAGTTCCATCTCGGCGGTGTGCCACGGGGTGTCGGTGCCAAACAGTATCCGGTCGGTGCCGTGGCACTCCAGTATCTTCAGCGCATAGTACCGGGGGAGCATGGAGTAACCAAAGGATGTATCCAGGTATACCGGTGTACCGCACAGGGTGGTGAGCACCTGCTCACAGCAGTTGACACCGCCCCAATGGGCGGCAATCACCGGGGCGTCCAGATACCGGAGTGCCTTGAGCAATCGGTCGGGGGTGCCCCCGTAGGGGGGCGGAAATCCGTAATCCCATCCGGCGTGGAACAGGGTGATAAGACCCAGAGAGGATATCTTGCGGTACAGGGGGATCATCCGGTCCTCGTCGGCGGCAAAATCCTGGTAGTTGGGGTGGAGTTTGACCCCGGGCAGACCCAACGCCTTGATGCGCTCCAGCTCCTCCAACGCATCGGGAGCGTCCGGGTGGACCGACCCGAAGGCGGTCAGCACCGGGTCCTGGTTGGTCTGGGCAGCAAAGTCGTTGACCTTGCTCTGCTGTCCCGGATTGGTGGCAATATTCATCACCACCGCCCGGTCCACCCGGTCCACCTGCATCCGGGCCTTAAGGGCCGCCACCGTGCCCACCGTATGGGGCTTAAGCCCTCCCGATGCGTGGGAAAGCCGGTCAAGCGCCTTGCCGGCGATGGCGTCCGGAAAGGCGTGGGTGTGAAAATCTATAAGCATACGGGTCACCTCAAAACAGTAGGAACTTTTTTGTGTTAGTATATACCGGAAAGGGGCAAAAAACAAGTAAAATCGTGAGAAATGAGGGGGCTGTTGTGCACCAATCATAACCACCGGTTCAACCGGTGGTCTGACTAACCCCTAAAAGGGTCCACGGAACTCTATTATCACATCACGCGCACGGCCGCCCGTAAACGGGTAACGTGCTCCGCTTTTCTCGGCTCCCTGACGAGGGAGCTGTCCGAGGGTCAGCGAGGACTGAGGGAGAGATAACGAAACTACCCCTCCGTCTGCGGCAAAGCCGCAGCCACCTCCCCTGACAAGGGGAGGCAAGAGATCGCTCCGCTATTTTATCTTCCCCCAGTAGAACGGGGGTGTATTCCCACGCCTAAAGGCATCGAAGAAAAAACCCCACATCCAGGTGGATGTGGGGTTTGGTACAACCGTATATCTCCGGCAGACTGACAATAATCAGCGCTTGGAGAACTGAGGCGCACGACGGGCAGCCTTGAGGCCGTACTTCTTGCGCTCCTTCATACGAGGGTCGCGGGTCAGGAAACCGGCCTTCTTGAGGGTGACGCGCAGGCCTTCGCTGTCGTACTGCAGCAGAGCACGGGCCACGCCGTGACGGATGGCGCCGGCCTGGCCGGTCACGCCGCCGCCGGCTACCCGGCACTCGATGTCAAACTTCTCGGTCAGCTCGGTCAGAGCCAGGGGCTGACGGACGATCAGCTTCAGGGTCTCCAGGCCGAAATAATCGTCGATATCACGGCCGTTGATGGTC
>JAZRMD010000221.1:0-3417 GCA_045647285.1 Acutalibacteraceae bacterium | reverse complement strand
GCTTGTGCAGGTAGTCAAAGCACAGCGCCTGACTGGAGCGCAGATAATGGTCCACGTGGGCACCCACGCGCACCACCTTAAGCAGTCCCAGATGGGTGTCTATGGATACCACGTTAAAGCAATCCTCACTTTGGGTGCCCTCTACCCGGCGCATATCGCCCAACAGGTTACAGCACTTGGCGTTTTGCACCACCACGTTGAGCACACCCCGGGGGGACAGGCCAAACTGGTCCACGTGGTCGTGACCGGCCAGATTGCACACGTAGATGCCGCCTTTGGCCATGTGTTCGGCAATCACGTCCTCGTACAGCACCCGGCCCCGGTGGTCGTATGCGTAGGTCTTGCGGCGCAGCTCGTTGCCCTCAAAGGCGCCCCGGTAGTCGTCGCGGGTCTGGTAGCGGACGCCGTAGGTGTCTGCGATACCGCCGGTGGGCTCGTGCTGGGCGGTGATGACGTGATAGCCCTGCTCCCGGGCATCGTCCAACAGCCCCCGAAGCCATTGCCGGGTCTCAAAGATATGGTAGTAGTCGTCCAGTACGATCAGCCGGATGCGGCTTTGCGGAAAGTCCTTGTAGTAACTCATAGAATGGGGGCAATCCATAAAGGTCACGTCCCACCCATCGGTGTGGTTAAACAGCAGCCCGTGGGTCAGCGCCTTATCCGCCAGGGTCCAGTCCCCGGTGGTGCAGTCGTGATTGCCGGCGCAGTTGTAGATGGGCAGGTCGCAGGCAGCCACCGTGTACATATCCACGTACTGCTTTTGGCTGCCGCCGCAGTAATCCCCGGTGTTGAGCACCAGGTCAATATATTCCTCATAGTGATTAGCGTAGTCCACCATCCGTTCCCACGCAGTACGGGATGCGTGGACGTCCGATAGGTGGAGCAGGGTCAACGTTCGGGGAGCTTCCTCCTTAAACGTGTGAGGAGAGCGTGGTTGTCCGGCCTGTAACAGATAGGCTTCCACGTCCCGATTCTGTTGCACGATATCGCTCACAATCATCACTCCTTGCGGCATCACTATAGCACAGCCGGGGGGAAAAAGCAAGGTTTTCTTGCATTTTTATTACAATAGGTATATACTAGTATGCGCAACCACTCCAAGAAAGGAACTGTGATTATGAGTAATGTATGGCACGACGTCAGCCCTAAGCGCATCGCCCCGGAGGATTTTCTTTGCGTGGTGGAGATCTCCAAGGGCAGTAAGAAAAAATACGAGTTGGACAAGGAAACGGGCCTTATCATACTGGACCGTATTCTGTACACCTCCACCCACTATCCGGCCAACTACGGGTTTATTCCGCGCACCTACGGCGACGACGGGGACCCCTTGGACGTGTTGCTGTTGTGCGCCGAGCCGTTGGAGCCCCTGACCTTGGTCCGGGCGTATCCCATCGGCGTTATCTCTATGATCGACAACGGCCGCAATGACGAAAAGATCATCGCTATCCCCTTTAACGACCCCAATTATAATCAATACACCGATATGGACCAGTTGCCCCGCCACATCTTTGACGAGATGCGTCATTTCTTCTCGGTGTATAAGAATCTCGAAAACAAAACCACCGCCGTGGACGAGGTTAGTTGCCGGGAGGATGCCGTTCGGGTTATTGCCGAGGCGATTGACCGGTATGTGGAATGTTTCTGTAAATAACGCCGAAAACTTTTGTTGTTTTTATTCAAAAAAAGATAAAAAGACTAATTTTTGGACGAAATCACCTATCCTGAGCCGGGAAATGTGTGCTAATATAAAGACAACAATGGACAATCGACACAATTAAGCAACACTGAAAGGAGACAACATTATGAAAAGCGCAAAATTCCTCAAGCTTCTGGCGTTGGCGTTGGTCGTGTGTATGGCGGCTACCCTGTTTGTGGGTTGCGGCGACACCTCCACCACCTCCGGCCAGGTTCCCACTTCTGAAGACGAGGACGTGTTCATCGCCGGCGAGGAAATGAACGTCAACGTCAGCGTGGACAGCGATGATGGGGACAACTCCACCGTCAGCAACTCTGCGCCCCAGTCCAATCCCAACAGCGGCAATGTCAGCGTCAGCCAGGGTAAGGACAACACCATCAGCGCCGGCATTCACCCGGATGCTGTGGACATCGGCGGCGGTTTGATGATGACCGACAACGAGAAGATCTTCAAGAACATTCCGGTGGCGCTCAAGGGTAAGACCGTTATCTTCGCCGACTGGGGCGAAGTGGACGGCGAGTACGAGAAGGTCGTAGAAAAGTTCGAGAAGGACACCGGCATCAAGTGCAAGGTGCTGCTGCTCTCCAACTCCGACGGCGGCTACGTATCCCGTGTGGTACAGCAGATCGCGGCCGGCTCTGCCCCCGACATCTCCGCCAGTAACAGCACCTATCCCCAGGCTCTGGAGATGGTACAGCCCCTGCCCAGCTACTTCGACATCAACGACGGTTTCTGGGATCCCCGTGTCAGCGAGGCTACCAAGGTAGGCGACAAGTATTACTTCGTCAACTCCTACAACTCCCCCTTCACCGGCGGTTACGTGGTGTACTACAATAAGAAGATCTACAACAACAACGGCCTGTATTCTCCCGAGGATTATCTCAAAAAAGGCGAGTGGTCCTATGAGAATCTGTTCAAGTGTATGAAGGACGCCACCGAGCTCAACTACAAGGGCGGTATTCTGGAATCCATGACCCTGGCCGAGCAGATGGGCGTGTCCCTCATTAACTACGACCAGAAGACCGGCACCTTCTCCGGCAAGGCCGACTCTCCCCAGATGGTTAAGGCTCTGCAGTATATGGCTAAGGCCGTGGACGAGAAGCTGGCCGGCGGTTACGGTATCCAGAGCTTCGCTTCCGGTCAGATCGGTATCTGTATGGCCGGTACTTACGGTCTGAAGTACGACGGTTACTTCAAGGACCTGGCTCCCTCCGACATCGGCGTGGTGCCGCTGCCCAACACCTTTGAGGGCAAGACTCTGGAGTATCAGCCCCTGGGCTACCGTGGTTACGGTATCTGTAAGGGCGCCCAGAACGGCGAGGCCGCTTACTACTTCCTGCGCTACTTCCTGGATCTCAACAAGTTTGAGCCTGCCGGCGCCAACGTGTTTGCCAACAAGGTGCTGGAGAAGTACTTCCGTCATACCCAGCTGCCTATGTTCCAGAAGAGCCCCCTGTACTTCGAGTACTTCCAGAACGTGCTGAGCATGATCGACAAGCCCTGGAACGGCAACGACTGGACCAAGGTGCGTCACGCTCCTGCCAACCAGATCGCCATCGAACTGGGCAGGATGAACAACATCTGTGAGACTGCCGCTGAGACGGCCACCAATAAGGTGAAGGAGTACACCGCCAAGGCCAACTAAGGGCCACGTACTCACAGCAACTTAAGAGTATTCCTTGCGTATGTTTCCTTCTACGGAAAACCGGGAGCGCCATTTT
>JAZRMD010000220.1:0-4658 GCA_045647285.1 Acutalibacteraceae bacterium | reverse complement strand
GCTAAAATAAAAGACTCCGGATGACCGGAGTCTTTTATCACTTATTCCACGGTAACGCTTTTAGCCAGGTTGCGAGGTTTATCAATATCACAGCCCCGTTCCAATGCCGTATAGTAGGCCAACAATTGCAGAGGAATGGCCACCGGCACAGCACCGAAAGGACCACTAAGCGTCGGTACGGTCAGTACGGCATCCGCTTCTTGAAAATCCTCTCTATGCTCCCGGTCGGTCACCACCAAAACACGAGCACCCCGAGCCTTAACCTCCTTAATGTTGGACAAGGTCTTGGCGATCAGATCCTTATGGCAGGCCACCGCCACCACGAAAGTACCCTCCTCCACCAATGAGATGGTACCGTGTTTGAGTTCACCGGCGCCGTACGCCTCCGCGTGAATATAACTGATCTCCTTCAGTTTCAGCGCCCCTTCCATAGCGGCGGCATAATCCATATGACGGCCGATAAAAAAGGCGTGGGTCAGATCGGCGCAAGAGGCCGCTAGCCGGCGGATCTCCTGTTGGTTAGCCAAGCATTGCTCCACCGTCTGTGGCAGGCGGCGCAGTTGGTCGCACAGCCAAGCGCTTTCTCCCACTGACAACCGACCCGACTGCTGTCCCATATACAGACCTAAAAGGTACAACATAGCCACCTGGGTGGTGTATCCCTTGGTGGTGGCCACGGCGATCTCCGGACCGGCGCGCGTATACAGTACGTCGTCACTCTCATTGGCTACCGAACTGCCTACTACGTTCACCACGGCCAACACGCGAGAGCCGCGCTTCTTTGCTTCGCGCAAGGCGGCCAAGGTATCCGCCGTTTCACCGGATTGACTAACAACCACCGTCAACGTATGCGCATCCACCAAAGGATTTCGGTAACGGAACTCCGAGGCAACGTCCACCTCTACCGGCAGACCGGTGGCACTCTCCAGAAAATACCGCGCTGCCATACCGGCATGGTAAGCGGAACCGCAAGCCACCAACACCATCCGCTGAATGGCGGACAGCTGTTCCTGCGTAAACGTGATCCCCTCCAGACGGACCGTACCATCCTCCCCTATGCAGGGAAAGAGCGTATCCGCCAACGCACGGGGCTGTTCCGTGATCTCCTTAAGCATAAAGTGGGCAAACCCACCTTTTTCTGCCGCTTCCACGTCCCAGTCGACCCTTTCGACCGGACGCGTGACGGCGTTACTATCCTGACCCCATATATGCACGTCAGCACCCGACAAACAAAGAACGTCCCCGTCCAAGGGACGGATGATCTGCCGTGTATGAGATAAAAGTGCTGTCACGTCCGATGCGATCAGGTTGCCCGTCTGCGCCAATCCCACCACCAGGGGGCTGGACTGCCGCACCGCATACAGCACACCGGGGGTGTCTGCACACAGGATGCCCAGTGCGTAGGCACCGTGAATATCCGCCACCGTGCGTCGTATTGCCTCCATGGTATCCCCATCGTAGTGGTACTCCAGCAAATGTGCTATCACTTCGCTGTCTGTTTGAGATGTAAAGGTGATACCCTTGTCAGCCAACATTTCCTTTAACAACTGGTAATTTTCTATGATGCCGTTGTGTACCACCGCAAAGCGGCTACCGTAGCTTTTGTGGGGATGTGCGTTCTCATCGCTGGGTTTTCCGTGGGTGGCCCAACGCGTATGGCCGATGCCCACCTGTTGGGCAAGCGATGCGCCACGCTGCAATTGAGTCGCCAGTTCTTGCAATCGGCCACGGCGACGGTACACCGCCAATCCCCGGTCATCCACTAACGCCATTCCGGCGGAATCGTAACCCCGATACTCCAACTTTTCCAGTCCTTTTAGTAACAGAGGAGCCGCGGGCAGTTCACCCACGTAACCTACAATACCACACACAAACAGCGTCTCCTTCCTTACGAACGTGCTTTTTCTTCTATAAGTCCAGCCACACGGGACACATAGGCGTCACAGCGTTTCTGGTCATCACATTCCACCATAACGCGCAGAGCTTGTTCCGTTCCGCTTTCGCGCAACAATATACGGCCGTCGTCACCCAATTCATTGCGTATCTCCTCCACCAGCGCCAGTATATCGGGGTCAGCGGCCAGCGTCGCCTTATCCGTCACCGGTACCGTGCGGATGGTCTGAGGATACATCACCACCGGTGCCGCCAGTTTACTTAACGGCAGTTTACGATCCATCATGGTTTCGGTCAGCATAATAGCGGTCAGAATACCGTCGCCGGTGGATGCGTATTTGCGCAGAATGGTGTGACCGGAGGACTCGCCGCCTACACTGCAATCGTTCTCTACCATTGCCTCCATCACGTAGCGATCACCTACGGTGGTACGGATATATCCGATACCTTCTGCGTCCAGAGCCTTAAAAAGACCCAGGTTGGACATAACGGTGGCCACCACTTGATTACCCTTGAGCTGTCCTTGCCGACGCAGTTGACAAGCAAAGATATACAGAGCGTGGTCGCCATTGACGATCTGGCCGTTTTCGTCCACCGCGATACACCGATCCGCATCGCCGTCAAAAGCAAATCCCACGTCGCAACGCTTCTCCCGTACAAAACGGCAAAGGCCACCGATATGGGTAGAGCCGGCATCGTAGTTGATATTGACACCATCCGGCTCAGCGTTGATGACCTCAGTCTGGGCGCCCAAAGCGTCAAATACCGCCTTGGCGATCATCCAGGCGGATCCGTTGGCACAATCCAAAGCAATCCGCAATCCACGATACGAGTTGGCGGCGGTGGCAATCAGGAAGCTCAAATACCGATTGCGGCCGGCCACGTAGTCCACAATGCGCCCGATGTGTTCTCTCTGGGCCAGAGGCAGGTCCTCCTCGCAGTCAAACAGCGACAGGTCACCATCAATATACCGTTCCACCAACGACAGGGTGCGGTCATCCATCTTCTCGCCTAAGCTGTTAACCAACTTAATACCGTTATCGTAAAAAGGATTGTGAGATGCGGAAATCATAACACCGCAGTCAAACCGGTCTTGCCGCACCACGTACGCCACGCTGGGTGTGGTGGTCACGTGCAACAGATAAGCATCTGCGCCGGACGAGGTCAAGCCGGCAACAATGGCATATTCAAACATATAACTGGACCGACGGGTATCCTTGCCCACCACCACACGGGTACGGTGATTGCTGTCACGGCACCCCGACAAGGGGCTGGAATAATACCAACCGAGAAAACGACCGATGCGGTAGGCGTGTTGCGCCGTCAAAGCCACATTGGCTTCTCCTCGAAATCCATCGGTACCAAAATATTTGCGATCATACGCTTCCGACTCTTCCATACGGAACAAGGGCTCAGTATAGGTAGGTGCTAACGGTATGTCCTCACGCAGCAGATCATCCGTGGTAATATGGAATAAGTCAGCCAACTGCAGCACCTTGTTGATTTCCGGCATTGACTGGTCCGACTCCCACTTAGATACCGATTGACGGGATACCTCCACCTTTGCTGCCAACTGTTCCTGCGACATACGAGATGCGATGCGCAGGGTGGCAATTTTTTGTCCTAATGTCATTGAGATTCCTCCTTTCGCCATTCTATTGTAGTGTGTAAACACCCCTACCGTCAACCAAGTAAAGGTGACAAATGTTTGTTAACCTATGGTTGCGAAAGTCTAAAATGCAGGTTTTCACAGCGCAACTTAATGCATTTTCCGACCGTTTGCGACTTTGTGTGTTGACAAATGGCTGAGAACGGTATATAATAAATATGACCTTACACGACTGACGGATTTGCGGAGCACCGCAAGGGAATGTAGGGTGTATATATGCCGACCGTCTGGGCAAATTGGCTGATTTCGTGTAAGCCGATTTGCTCATTTTTTATTGTGTGAAAAGGAGAGATGCTCTATGACGCACCAGAATTGGAATGGATTTCATCCCGGCCCTTGGCAAGAGGAGATCAACGTCCGGGATTTTATTCAAAAGAATTATACTGCTTATACCGGTGACGCCGGCTTTCTGTCCGGTGCTACCCAGCGCACAGCCGAACTGATGAAAAAACTTAATACCTTATTTAAGTTGGAACGGGAATACGGTGGTGTACTGGACATTGACGTAAACACCGTATCCTCGCTAACCAGTTATCTGCCCGGTTATCTGGATAAGGATAAGGAACTCATTGTCGGCCTGCAGACCAACCGTCCTCTTAAGCGCGGTGTCAACCCCTTTGGCGGTATGCGGATGGTCCGCAGTGCCTGTGAAGCCTACGGGTATAAGCTAAGCGATAAGGTAGAAGAAGAATTCCGCTATCGTACCACCCACAACGACGGTGTTTTCCGTGCTTATACCGACGAGATGCGCCTGGCTCGCAAGTGCCACGTCATCACCGGTCTGCCGGACGCTTACGGCCGCGGCCGTATCATTGGTGACTACCGCCGGGTAGCGCTGTACGGCGTTGATAAGCTCATTGAAGAAAAGAAAAAGGACAAAACGGCTCTAGCTGAGGCGGATTTTACAGCCGACCGCATCCGGCTGGACGAGGAACTGTACCAGCAGATCGCATTCTTGGGATATATGAAGGAAATGGCCGCCATGTACGGCTACGACATCAGCGGTCCTGCCGCCAACACCCGGGAAGCCATTCAGTGGACATACTTTGCTTATCTGGCCGCCATCAAGGAGCAAAACGGCGCCGCTATGTCCTTG
>JAZRMD010000219.1:0-5724 GCA_045647285.1 Acutalibacteraceae bacterium | reverse complement strand
CCGACACGTGGAACGCCATCGTCCGGGCCGCCGAAGAGGCAGCCGAGAAAAACGCCACCCCCCTGGGGCTGACGGTATTCCGCCGAGGGCAACCCCCTTTGCAACCGGGGGACAGGGGCGAGGACGTGTTCATTCTGCAGGCGGTATTACGCGCCCTATCCAATCTGTACAGCGACCTACCCAAAGCCGAAGACCCCACCGGGCGCTACTCGGAAAACACCGCCGCATTGGTACGGGCCATCCAACAACGCTCCGGGCTACCGGTGACCGGGGACACCGACCGGCCCACCTGGGACGCCATCGCCCGGTTGTACGACCAACGACGCTATGAATAAACGAGCCTTTGTCAAAAACACGGCAGTTATGACCCTGACCTCCCTGCTGCTGCGCACCTTGGGTATTGTGTTTCGCATTTTCATCTCCAACCGGGTGGGGGCGGAGGGGATGGGGCTGTACCAACTGGTGTTTGCCGTCTACGTGCTGGGCACCACCTTTGCGGCCGCCGGTCTGTCCACCGCCGTGACCTGTCTGGTGGCGGAACACCTGACCCGACGGGACCAGCGGGCGGTGCGCCGCATTATGAGCATCAGTCTATGGATGAGTGTAGGTATCGGTATCCTCTCCGCCGCCATCCTTTACGTGGGTGCACCTGTTATCGGGCAATTGATGGGGGATATCCGGGCCGTACCGGCCATACGCATCAGTGGTCTGGCCCTGCCTTTTATCGGTTGCTCCGGGTGTATCAAGGGGTACTTTACTGCGCGGCGCCGGGCCACGCCGCCCTGTGTGTCCCAGATCGTGGAGCAGGTGGTGCGCATCGGCAGTATTCTGCTGTTGCTCCATGCCGCCGGGGGCACCTGCTCCATTGAGGACGCCTGCCGTATCATCATACTGGGGGATGCCCTGTCGGAAACGGTGGCGTTTGGCTATCTGTCCCTTTGCTATCGCAAGGACCGGAGGACCTTTGCCGCCCCTCCCCTGTCCACCGCCCCCGGGTCGCCCTTATTTCGCCCTTTGATGCACATCGCCCTGCCCCTAACCGCCGGGCGGTATCTGGCCACCGCCCTACGTACGGTGGAAAACGTACTGGTGCCGGCGCGTCTGACCCTGTTTACCGGTGCCGCCTCCCTTTCTCTGGCGCAATACGGAGCTGTAAAGGGAATGGCCTTGCCGCTTGTGTTCTTCCCCTCTGCCTTTCTAATGACCGTAGCCGGTCTGCTCATACCGGAACTGGCCGACGCCCACGCACTGGGACAACGGCGGCAGGTGGCCCGGATAACCGCCTTAGCGGTGCGGATGACCGTAGCCGGAGGAGCGCTCATCGGCTGTTTGTTTACCGTATTGGGCAAGGTCTTGGGACGATATCTGTACGGGGATGACACGGTGGGACTGTATCTACAAATATTAGGGCCGTTGACACCGGTTATGTATCTGGACAGCGTAGCCTCCGGCATGCTCAAAGGCCTGGGAGAACAGGTGCACTCCCTATGGTACGGGGTGGCAGATTCCGTGGTGCGCATAGGGATGATCCTATTTCTCCTGCCCCGATGGGGCATCACAGGCTTCTTGTTTGTGATGCTGGTGAGCAACCTGCTCACCGCCTGTCTGAACACCCATCGACTGCTGACCGTCAGCCATTGCCGGATGCGGTGGGGACGCTGGGTGTGTCTGCCCACCGGCATAGCCGTGCTTACCGGCGCTCTGGGGGGCATTACCGTCGGCTATCTGCCAGACGGACTGCCGTCCATAGGGCTCATTGGCTTGGGCATCGCCGTGGTGTATCCGGCGCTCACGCTGGTATGCCGTTGCTTCACCCGGGATGACCTGTTGCTGCTGCAAAGAAGAAAAGCCTCCGGATAAACCGGAGGCTTTCGCTTATTTTTTGATATCCTTCCAGTAAGCAGCGAAGGATTGCTCGGTCTTATTGTCGCCGGGCACGTAGTACACGGCGTCCTTGAGGGAATCCGGCAGGTACTGTTGGTCCACCCAATGGCCGGGGTACTGATGGGGGTACTTGTAGAACTGACCTTTCTGTTCCACCTCGTCCCCGTCGTAGTGCTTATTCTGTAACGTCCGGGGAATGGGTCCGGCCTTGCCGGCCTGCACGTCTGCCATAGCGGCGTTGATGCCGTCGTGTCCGGAGGTGGACTTGGGGGCCTGACATACCAGCACCACCGCATCCGCCAGAGGAATACGGGCTTCCGGCAGTCCCACCGCCTGGGCGATGTCCACCGCCGCTTTCACAATGGGCAATATCTGGGGATAGGCCAGGCCCACATCCTCGCTGGCGCACACCATCAACCGCCGGCAGGCGGAGGGCAGGTCCCCTGCCTCCAGCAACCGGGCCAAATAGTGCAGCGCCGCCTGGGGATCGCTACCGCGCATAGACTTCTGGTAAGCGGAAACGATATCGTAATGCTCGTCCCCGTCCCGGTCGTACCGCATAGCGCTGCGTTGCGCCAGCTGACGGGCAGTATCCAGAGTAACGGTAACGCTGCCGTCCTCCTCCGGCCGACCGGCCAATACGCACAATTCCACCGCATTAAGTGCCTTGCGAACGTCGCCGCCACAAGAGGCCGCAATATGCTCGGCTACCCCGTCTTCCACCGACAGGGGGGTATCTCTCTCCTCTTGTAAGTAGGCAAACCCCCGGCGCACCGCCTTGCCGATATCCGCCGTTTCCACCGGCTTAAACTCAAACACGGTGGAACGGCTGAGAATGGCGTTGTAGACGTAGAAATACGGGTTTTCCGTTGTGGACGCTATCAAGGTGATGCGTCCGTTCTCTATGTACTCCAACAAGGTCTGTTGCTGACGCTTGTTAAAGTACTGTATCTCGTCCAGATACAGCAATATGCCGTTCATCCCGGCCAGAGTATCCAGTTCCTCCACTACCGCCTTGATATCGGCGGTGGACGCGGTGGTACCGTTGAGCTTATGCAGACGCATATCTGTACGCTCCGCAATAATCCGGGCCACGGTGGTCTTGCCCACGCCGGAAGGACCGTAAAAGATGAGGTTGGGGATATGCCCCGACTCCATAATGCGGCGTAGGGCCTTGCCCTCACCCAGAATATGCTGTTGTCCCACCACCTCGTCCAAGGATGCCGGGCGGATGCGATCTGCCAAGGGTGCCGCCATACGGGTCTACCTCCTCTACCTGTATTTTCTCTATCATATACCCAAATCCCATCGGTGTCAAGATTTGACAACCGCCGTAAGGATGATATAATAGAACTGAAAGAAAGGAGCGCCCGTATGACCAAAAAGCAACGAGCCTTAGCCGTCATTGACGGACTGAAAGACCGCTACCCCCAAGCCGTTTGTTCTCTGCAGGCGGACAACCCCTTACAGTTACTCATCGCCACCCGGCTGTCTGCGCAATGCACCGATGCCCGGGTCAATCTGGTGACGCCGGCGCTATTTGACCGTTTTCCCACGTTGGAGGACTTTGCCGAGGCCACACCGGAAGAGGTAGGAACCTACATCCGTTCCTGCGGTCTATATAAGACCAAGGCGGCGGATATTGTGGCTATGTGTCGGATGTTACGGGATACCTACGGCGGCGTTATGCCGGATACGGTGGAGGAACTGACCAAACTCCCCGGCGTGGGGCGCAAGACCGCCAATCTGGTGTGCGGCGATATCTTCGGTAAGCCGGCGGTGGTGGCGGACACCCATTGTATCCGCATTACCGGACGTCTGGGCCTGACCGACGGCACCAAGGACCCTTACAAGGTGGAAATGCAGCTGCGCAAGATACTCCCTCCGGAGGAAAGCAACGACCTGTGTCATCGGTTGGTACTCTTTGGCCGGGACGTGTGTACCGCCCGGTCGCCTAACTGCGCAGAGTGTCCTCTACGGCATATCTGCCCCGGCAGACAAACCGATGAATAAACCGGTAGCACACCGCATACAGAGGGCACACCGCCACGCTGAGCAATCCCCACAACACAGAATACAACAGGCACACCTGACCTTTTAAGTGAAAGCGCATACCGCTATAATCCCACACCCCCATTCCCAACCACACGTTGAGGATACAACCACTGACAAACTCTATGGCGGTCACCGTCAACGCACACAGCGACGCTCTTACCGGCATACGCAAACGGCGAAACCGGCGGTAGATCTGCCCGATGCATTCAAAGCAGGTGCCGCCCACCACCAGCATACTCCAATGAGAGCGACCGCGCCACAGGAGTTCCAGTAACACATAGGCACAACCACCTAGCAGCCACAGCAGACTATGGGTGTAAAGAGAAGTCCCTTTACGCATACGACCATCCCCCTTTCAGGGATAGTCTGGGGCAATCAAGGCAAAAATATACCGCCTGTCGGATGGACCGACAGGCGGTTATTGAATGAAAGGGATTACAGCTTGGAAAAACCGTGACAGTTGACAAGGGCGTCCAGCTTCTCACCACGTTTACACATGGGGCAATCACCGGGGGCGTAGGTGCCGTAATCCGGCAGGTCCTTGGGGTTAAATACCGCCTTGACCGGATAACCGCCGCACTGGTCGGTGGTAGCAAAGATGGCGGAAACACCGCTGACCTCACCGCCGTAGTACTTGACCGCTTCAATGGCGGATTGCACCGTCCGTCCGGTGGATACCGATACGGCCAAAATAAGCACGTGCTTGCCGGCAATCATAGGGGTGATGTTTTCCCGGAACAGCAACTGGCTGGAGTTGGTGGATTCCGGTGTCACCACGTAGATGCTCTTATGGGCATTCATATTGATAAAGTCCGCCCGGCTGAGTTCCTGAGCAAGACAGGCGCCGATGACCTCGGTACCGTCCAGGCAGAGGATGGTGTCCACCACGGTGCTGTGATAGTAGTAGGAACACAGCTCGTTGGCCACCGCCTGCGCCTCGGACAGACGGGTCTTCTGGGCCACCACGTCAATGTAGTAGTTGCTGTGGGCGTTGCAGGTGGCAAAGTGCCCGTGTACCACGCGCAGGAAGAGGTTTTTCCGTTTGGTCTCGTACTTAAAATGATTAATGGTCGGCATAAGCGGCCCTCCTATCGGTTTGTGTTAACCCTATTTTACTATAAAGTGGTAAAAAACACAAGAGTTTTTTGTTACACCCACAGCGTTTGGCCGGGGGCGATGGAATAGACGGTTTCGGGGCGATTATTCCATCGATTAGGACCGCCGTTACCCATATACAAGGTGGTGTCGGTGGGATTATACACCTTATGGCCGTCGGCGGACCGTTCCAACAAGCGGAACTTGGCCGTATAGTCAAATATCTCCGCATCGGTGGCGTACCATACGCCCCCCTGATGAGCCAAAGAGCGCAGGATATCCTCGATCTTACCCCAATGGTCCCATTCTTCAAAGCTGTACGTGTGGCCCCATATATACAAAAGATAAGGCTCCTCTTTACACGGGGCGGCAAGAAACCGTGAGATGATCTCCGGCAAACGAGGGTCATCGTAACTGCAGGTGGGATCAAAGGGGCACAGCTCCTTGGGGAAAGCAAAGTCGTGGGTGGCACGGACGGTACGCATATACGTGATGCCGCAATCCTTGGCCACCCGTACGGTGGTATCGTCATAGGGACCGTTGGGGATGGCCAAACCGGTGATAACCCGACCAAACAATCCCTCCAACCGGCGGCGGTCCTCCAATATTTCGTACGCAATCTCCGCTTCGGAAGCGTCGGTAAGAGTGGGGTGATTAACGGTGTGACAAGCCACACCGGCGTGAGGGTCG
>JAZRMD010000218.1:0-4456 GCA_045647285.1 Acutalibacteraceae bacterium | reverse complement strand
TCTACGTCCACCATAAATCCGTCTATACCACGGAGCCCCATACTTTTTAAGCGAAAGAACATAGATATCAATCCTTTGCGATTGTTAAGCGTTTGCACACTTCGGCGGAAACAGCCGGCAGGAGAGCCAGAAGCAGAGCGATGATGATGGCGCCTATACCTGGAGTCGTCAGGCCAAAGAGGGCTTGCAATCCGGGGATATACGCCGCCGCTACGGTGACGACCGCACATATGCCGCTGCAGATAAAGGGGATACGTAGGTCTTTGATTGAACGCTTACCCAAGGGTAGGGGGCACAGAGCGCAGGGGGCGGTCAATACCGTGCCCACGGTTAAGGTGATATACGCCATGGTTTCCGCTGTGCCGCACCATAGGACACCGCACCAGGCGGACAGGAGCAAGCACACCGGCAACCCGATGCAAGGAATGGCGTAACCCATCCATTTTCGGGTCTTGATTGCGGCAATCTCTTTGTACAGCAGGGGGGTGATGGTCAATGCGCCCTGCAGCCACAGAGCGCACCACAGCAAGGGCGCCGGTGTGGTGGCGTTGTGGAATACCAACAGGAACGCGTAACACAGAATGGCCGCCACACCGGAGAGCAAATAATAGGCTGTTCGACAAAGAGAGGCTTGTATTCCCTGTGCGTGAGCCATAGCATCCGGTAGGGCTTGCTTGGTAGGTGCCGTAAACAACAAGGCGGCGATTTCTTTGATCTGGGACCATGCGCTGATGTGGGCGCAGGTGACGGTGGCGGCTGCACTCGTAGCAAGGCGGTCGGTCCGTTGCGCCACGTACAAGGGGGAATATCCCTTGGCGGTAAGGTTGTATATGTCTTCCGCACCGTCAACGGCAATGGTGGGCATACCGGCAAGACACAGTTCCTCTTGCTTATCAGGGCGGTTGTGTCCACCCCCCAGTATGCCGGCCAAGGTCAGTTTGCCTTCGTCCAAAGAGGAAGACTCGGGCACTTCATCGGCAAAGCGGAACGCCACAGCCAAAGCGTGAGGATGTTGCCGGCGTATGATGGCTGCCGCTTGTTCGGCACCCTCATTGCCCTTAGCGCAATGAGGAGTAATGACGTTCGGATCGCCGCACACAATAATGAGCGCCCGAGCGTTTGCCTGGTGAATGCTGACAGTATAGTCATCGTATGCGTGGCTTTCTAACCGGGGCATATCGGCCAGAATCTGTTGTGCGTGCGTGCCGGTACGCCCACAGTGCAGGAGCAGATTCTGTTCGAGAGAGTGTGCGTCGTACTCTTTGCCGTAAAGGCACATGGCGGCCAGCCGTACGGGCAACTGGGATTGTTGAATGTATTGGTCATCTAAGGGGAAGGTGTCGTTGTTAACGAAGGCTGTCAGGGGGTATATATCCGACCCAGGTGTTTCTTCCGTCCGGTCTGTGCACACCGTGTCGGCTGTGGCCAACGCTTCTACAGCATCCGGTTGCTTAATGATAATGTCGTCCTGTGCGGCACGGCAGATACCCTCAAAGGTCAGCCGTCCGGTCAACAAGGGCCAAAAAACGGGGGAGGCGGCCAAGGGCAAGGCCACAGCTATGATTAATCCTTGCGTCTTGTCGGTATGCATCCAGAAGATGAATGTCGCCAGTAGGACGGTTACGACCGCCAGGCCCAGATACAGCCAACGGGTGCGCTTGTCGATCTGCTCCAAAAGAGGAAAAGAACGGCGGCTGGGCGGTGCGATGCGCCCCAGCTCGGACTGCTGACCGGTAGCCACTACTACCGCCGTTGCAGTTCCGTCTACGATGTGACTGCCTGCATACACCATATTGCCACGCATAGGCATTGGCGTGATATCCTCAAATAGAGCGTCAGCGTTTTTGCTCACCGGGCGGTTGTCTGCGGTCAATGCGTGTTCATCGCACACCAGATCGTGTGCCTCCACCAGACGGCAATCAGCCGGAGCCGCCATACCGGCTCTCAGGTGTAAGATGTCACCGGGCACCAAGGCGCTTACCGGCAAGGTGACGGTTATCCCCTCCCGTAACACCTCCGTCTGCTCTGTGGTTGCCAGTCGTGCGTTTTCCTGCGCACGGCGGACGGCGGACAGGGAAAAGACGTAGAGGGGGATCAACAATAGTCCGCACACAAGCGTTACCAGAGCATCCACCCATTGAAACGGGTGGTCGTTGACCAGGTAGTTGTAATAGGAAAGGGCTGTAATCAGCATACATCCTATGATTAGAAACAGGAGAGCAGCACGAAAACACCGTACTGCACGTATGCGAACGGGCAATTCTTTCGGCCGGTTTTCGCCGTATTCCTCCAACCGTTGTCGGGCGGTGGCATCGGATAGGCCTGTGTGACGGTCGGTATTCAGTTCCATCAGGATTTCATCCGCAGTATGGCTGTGCCAGATCATAGTGATACCCCATTCGTATACTTATATAGATATTAGTATAACACACCTATAAGTAAAAACCAATATTTTGCTGCAAATTTCAGAAAACTTTTTCATTTTTACAAAATATTTACAAAAACCCCTTGCTCTTTTTCGGCGATTGGGGTATCCTATATTAGCACTCTCATAATACGAGTGCTAATATCGATGTGGTGAGGTAATGATAATGGCTACTAAACAGTTTAAAGCGGAGTCCAAGCGTCTGTTGGACCTGATGATTAACTCTATCTACACCCACAAGGAGATTTTTTTGCGGGAGTTGATCTCCAACGCCAGCGATGCGTTGGATAAGTTATATTACCAGTCCCTTTCCGGGGCAACCACCGGTATCAGCCGGGAGGAGTTTACCATCCGTCTGTCGGTGGACAAGGATACCCGAACCTTGACGATTACCGATAATGGTATTGGTATGTCCAAGGAAGAATTGGAAGCCAATCTGGGCACTATTGCTAAGAGTGGTTCTCTGGCGTTTAAGAAAGAGAACGAGCAGAAAGATGGTATGGATATTATCGGCCAGTTCGGTGTTGGCTTCTATGCGGCGTTTATGGTGGCGGATTGCGTAACGGTCACCAGCCGCCGCTTTGATAGTGACGAGGCTTGGGTGTGGCGTTCTCGCGGCGCCGCCGGATATACCATTGAGGCCGGAGAGAAAGATACCACCGGTACGGAGATTAGTCTGCATATTAAGTCCAATACGGACGATGAGAACTACGATGAGTTCTTAGAATCCTACCGTTTGCAGTCTTTGGTGCGTAAGTATTCGGATTATATCCGCTATCCCATCCGTATGGAGGTGGAGAAGAGTCGCCCCAGTGAGGAGGACCCTCAGCAGTATGAGAGTTACACCGAGGAGGAAACGCTCAACAGTATGGTCCCCCTGTGGAAGAAGAGCAAGAGCGAGGTCACGCCGGAGGAATACCACGCCTTCTACAAAGAAAAATTTATGGATTTCGAGGACCCGGCAAGGGTCATCTATTCCGCTACCGAGGGCGCAGCTACCTACAACGCATTGTTGTTTATCCCGGCCCGGGCTCCGTATAACTACTATACCCGTGAATACGAGAAGGGTCTGCAACTGTACGCCAGCGGCGTGCTGATTATGGAGAAGTGCGCCGACCTGTTACCGGATCATTTCAGTTTCGTTAAGGGCCTGGTGGATTCGCAGGATCTGTCGCTGAACATCTCCCGTGAAATGTTGCAACACGACCGCCAGCTCAAGGTGATTGCTGGCCGTCTTGAAAAGAAAATCCATACCGAACTGTTGGCCATGCGCAACAATGAGCGTGAAAAATACGAGAAGTTCTTCGATAACTTCGGTCTGCAGATCAAGTACGGCCTTTACTCGGACTTTGGCGCCCACAAGGACGTGCTGCAGGACCTGGTACTGTTTACCTCTTCCCACGAAAAGAAACCGGTAACCCTTGAGGAATACGTGTCCCGTATGCCTGAGGACCAGAAATACATCTACTACGCCTGCGGCGAAACGGTCGAAAAGGCGGCGGCATTGCCTCAGACCGAGGCGGTGGCGGAGCGAGGCTACGAAATTTTGTATTTGACCGCCGACGTGGATGAGTTTGCCTTGAAGATCTTGCACACCTATGCGGAAAAAGAGTTTAAGTCGGTTTCTTCCGGTGATCTGGGATTCGATATCCCCGAAGAGGAGAAGAAGGAGCCAACCGAGGAGCAGAAGACTCTGTTTGCGGCTATGGCGGCCGCCCTGTCCGGTAAGGTGCAGTCGGTACGTGCTTCTCTGCGGCTTAAGACCCATCCGGTGTGCCTTACCAGCGAGGGCGAGGTGTCGCTGGAAATGGAGAAGGTGCTCAATTCTCAGCCCGGTGAACACAAGGTACAGGCTCGGCGCATCTTGGAAGTCAATGAGAATCACCCCATTTATGCCAAACTGTTGGCGTTGGCTGATGACCCTGACGCTTTGGCGGTGTATTCTTCCTTGCTGTATGACGTGGCGTTGCTCATAGAGGGTATGAGCGTGGAAGATCCGGTGGCCTTCTCCAACAAGTTGTGTGAACTGTT
>JAZRMD010000217.1:0-11232 GCA_045647285.1 Acutalibacteraceae bacterium | reverse complement strand
GAGCCAGAGGATGCTCTTCTGGGGATAACCAACCGTTCTTTACTGATAATTACGGATACGCACACCGAGGGGATGTTGGATAGCCCTGAACTATTCCGTGCTGCGTCGCGTGTGGCGATTATTGACCACCACCGCAAAATGGCTAACGCCATAACCGGCGTTGAGTTGGAGTATCAGGAATCTTCATCATCGTCTGCGTGTGAACTGGTGGCGGAATTGTTACCGTATATCGGTGATGACTTAATTGCCAAGCAGGATGCGGAAGCCCTATTGTCGGGCATTATGCTGGATACACGCAACTTTGTGTTGCGTACCGGTGTGCGTACGTTTGAGGCGGCGGCACACCTGCGGCGCTTGGGAGCCGATACCGTGTCGGTTAAGCGTATGTTTTCGGACAGCTTGGATCTGTACCGGAAAAAGTGTGAGCTGGTGAGCAACGCCCGTATATACCACCGTATAGCCATTGCTTCGACCCAGGAGGATTGCACCGGTAAGCGTACGGCGGCGGCTCAGGCGGCGGATGAGTTGATGACCATCCACGGCACGGTAGCCTCCTTTGTAATTTTCCCGTCCGGGTCGAACGTAAACATATCGGCCCGTTCCTACGGTGAATTTAACGTTCAGTTGATTATGGAGTCTATGGGCGGTGGTGGACACATGACCATGGCCGGCACGCAGGTGCCTAATCAGACGATCAAGCAGGTGGAACAGCGGCTCATACAAACGCTGACGGATTTTATCGATAAGAATCATTTGGATATATGACAGGAGGAAACACAAATGAAAGTGGTACTGAAGCAAGACGTAAAAGGACAGGGCAAAGCCGGTGAACTGGTTTCCGTTTCGGATGGGTATGCCCGTAATTTTCTCTTTCCCCGTAATCTGGCCGTGCCGGCGGATGCGCAGGCTATGACCGAACTGCGTAATCGGGAGGAATCTGCCCAATATCACGCCAAGGTAGAAAAGGATGCGGCCCTTGCCGCCGCCGCTACCATTAAGGACAAGACGGTGGTGATCAAGGCGCGCGCCGGTGCCGGCGGTCGTTTGTTTGGTGCTGTTACGTCTAAGGAAGTGGCGGATGCGCTGGATAAGCAATACGGTGTGAAGGTGGATAAGCGCAAGGTGTCAATGAACGACATCAAAGCGTTTGGCGATTATACGGCGGAGATCAAGCTCCATGCCGGCGTGGTAGCCGCTATCACCGTGAGCGTGACCGAGTAATACGTATTCCATAATAGGAAGGAATGTCTGCTATGGCTGACAAAAAAACCGAAAAAAGAGATGTGGTAGACGCTAACGACGGCCTTGGGTTGCCTTATAGTCTGGAAGCGGAGCAATCGGTCCTGGGCGCCGTATTGGTGGAGCCGGACAGCATAAATGAGATTGCGGATAAACTGCGCCCGGAAGAGTTCTATTTGCCGGAGCATCGTGCCATCTATCAGGTCATGCTGCAGAAGATGATCGAGAATCGGCGCATTGACTTTGTCACCGTGTTGGAGGAACTGAAGTCTGAGGGATACTTTGCATCGGAGGAAGGCAAAAACTATCTGCTTAAACTGGCAAATGCGGTGCCGTTTATCGCTAACTTGGAGAATTACGCGGCCATCGTACGGGAAAAGTACGAGGCCCGTTGCTTAATTAAAGCGGCACAGAAGATTACCGAAGAAGCTATGGACCCCTCCGGCGACCACTCGAAACTACTGGACTCTGCGGAACAACGTATTTACGACATCCGCCAAGGCCGACAGATCGGCGGTCTTGTACATATCCGGGACGCATTGGTGAGCAGCTTTGACACGCTGAAAAAATTGACCGGCGAGGAGCGCTCCCTGTACGTGGGTATTCCCACCGGCATTTCCTCATTAGATGAAGTTACCACCGGACTAAACCGATCGGACCTTATCATCGTGGGTGCCCGTCCCGGTATGGGTAAAACCAGCTTTGCGCTTAACGTGGCGCGTAATGTGGCTTTACAGCAGAATCGAACGGTGGCGTTCTTTAACCTGGAAATGTCCTGCGAACAGATGGTTAACCGTCTACTCTCGTCCGAAGCCCGTGTATCCAGCAAGAAGTTGCGCACCGGACTGCTTTCGGCTGACGAATGGGGACGCTTGTCTGCGGCATCCAGTAATCTGTGCAACGCCCCCATCTATCTGGATGATACCGCCAGTATTACGGTACCGGAGATGAAGGCACGCCTACGCCGGATAAAAAATCTGGGCTTTGTGGTCATTGACTACCTGCAGTTGATGCATTCCGCCCGGCGTATCGATAACCGCGTTCAGGAAGTCAGCGAGATCACCCGTAGTCTTAAGATTATGGCAAAGGAACTGCAAGTACCGGTTATGGTGTGCGCCCAGCTATCCCGTGGTACCGAAAAGCAGGGGAGCAACCACCGCCCGGCGTTGGCTGACCTGCGTGAATCCGGCTCTATTGAGCAGGATGCGGACCAGGTACTATTCTTGTATCGCAGCGATTATTACAACAAAGGCGGCGAAGCGGATCCCAACGCCGCCCCCGATACTTCCGAGATCATCGTCGCCAAGAATCGCCACGGCGACCTGCGCACCGTTCCGGTGGCTTGGAGTGGAGAATTTACCCAGTTTACTTCATTAGACCCTCGTAGAGAGTGACAATGATGGTGAATTTATCTGAAAAGGCATACGCCTTTACACTTGAACACTGCCCGGAATTTGCACCTACGCCTGTTGTCGTTGGCGTTTCCGGTGGTGCAGACTCCATGTGCTTACTCCATATTGTATGCGGTTGGCGCGGCCAGGGATTTACTCCCGTTGCCGTACACGTGATACACGGTATTCGGGGTGAGGAAGCCGAGAGCGATGCTGAATTCGTGCGTCAGCAATGTGCGCTGTGGGATATCCCTCTGCGCATCGTTCGGGCGGATGTACCGCATCTGGCGGCTTGTGAACGTATGGGATTGGAAGAAACCGGCCGTGCCGTGCGATACGCTGTATTTGAGAAGATTCGCTTGGAATGCGGCGCATCGAATATTCTTACGGCTCATACCGCCTCGGACCAGTCGGAGACCGTGCTTCTGAACCTGATGCGCGGATGCGGAACTGCCGGTTTGAGTGGCGTGCCGGTCTGTCGTGACCGGGTGCTACGTCCGTTGCTGTTTGCGGACAGGCAGGCTATTGAACACTATTGCGCCGACTGCAACGTACCCTATATCCACGATAGCACCAATGACGATTGTCGGTACACCCGTAATGCGGTACGTCATCGGCTCATTCCGTTAATGCAGGAGATTGCCCCATCCGTACAAGCCTCCCTACAACGGGTCGCAAGACATACACGGATGGATGAGGAATACCTGACTAAGGTGGCGGCTGATTGTTTGTCCCACGCTTTATGTAATCCTGGTGTCTATAAGCGCGACACTTTTGCCGGTCAGCACGAGTCCATACGTTATCGTATGCTCCATTTGGCTCTTGAGGAGTTTAACTGCCGGTCAATGGAAGATAGACATTTCCGGTTGCTATGTTCCTATATTGACGGTGAGGGTGGTGCTGTGCAACTACCCGGTGGCGTGACGGTTGACGTGCGTGGTGGGTATGTGACCGTGTCCCGTAATGCATTGCAATTACCGATTCCCGTACCCGTTTGTGTAACAGGATTGCCTTTTGACACTTGCTTTGGTGTGTATGAACTATCTTTACACGCATACGACGCCGAAGAATACGCTAAAATGGTAAATGTTCATAATTTGTTCGCTAAAATGACGATAGACTATGATACAATACAAGGCGACCTGTGCGTACGCAGTCGGATACCGGGAGACCGCTTACATCCTGCCGGACGGCGAGTGGGGAAGAGCGTTAAGGATGTTATGCAGGAATGCGCCGTTCCCCCGGAGTTACGGGATGTTTTCCCCCTACTCTGTGACGATACGGGTGTGCTGTTGATTCCCGGCATTTGTTGCGATGAGCGTGTGCGTGTCACCGAGTATACCAAACATTTTCTCGTATGTTTGGTGACCGCAAAGCTACCCTAAAACAGAGCGAATATAGGCTGTTGTCCTATGGCAACACGGAGGAGTTTAGACTATGGAACCTAACAAGAAAGATACCGGCAAAATCATTCGTAACGTCTTGCTGATTATCGGCGTTCCGGTGGTTTTGTTTATGCTTATGTGGTCCTTGTTGGGAGGCGCTGTTTCCACGGATGAGGAGATGGTGTACTCGGATTACATCGGTTATTTTGTGGACAATAAAGTGGAAAGTTATAACATCGACCTGGGTACCGGACGCCTGGAGCTTACCTTGCGTGAGCAATTCCGCACCGATACGAACAAGGACGGCAAGGTAGACGATAAGGACGTGGTGGTGTACGACGTACCGAATGTGGCGTATTTCCTGAATACGGTCGACCCCATCGTTACCGAGACTCGTCTGGACGATGACCCGGCTAACGACGTGAAGTTTGACTGGGAACCGGTTAAGGACGTATCCTGGATTGTTAACTGGTTGCCGATGCTCCTGTTGGGCGGTATGATCATCCTTACCGTTGTGATGATGCGCCGTTCTATGAATTCCATGGACGGCGGTAAGATGATGGGCTTTGGAAAAGCCAGAGCCAAGCGTGCCGGCGATGAAAAGCGTAAGACCACCTTCAATGATGTGGCCGGCGCTAATGAAGAAAAGGAAGAATTGCAGGAGATTGTGGAATTCCTGAAATCTCCCAAGCGGTTTGAAGAATTGGGTGCCCGTGTACCCAAGGGAGTGTTGCTTGTGGGCCCTCCCGGTACCGGTAAGACCTTACTTGCTCGTGCGGTGGCCGGTGAGGCCGGCGTACCGTTCTTCTCCATGTCCGGCTCGGATTTTGTGGAGATGTACGTGGGTGTGGGCGCTTCCCGAGTGCGTGATCTGTTTGACCAAGCCAAGAAGAATGCACCGTGTATTATTTTTATAGACGAGATCGATGCGGTGGGCCGTCAACGGGGCGCCGGTTTGGGCGGCGGACACGATGAGCGTGAGCAGACGCTTAATCAGTTGCTCGTGGAGATGGACGGCTTTGGCGCCAATGAAGGCATTATTATGATTGCGGCCACCAACCGCCCGGATATTCTTGACCACGCATTGATGCGTCCCGGTCGTTTTGACCGGCAGATCGTGGTGAATTCTCCTGACCTGCAGGGCCGTGAAGATATCCTTAAGGTACACGCTAAGGGTAAGCCTTTAGCTCCCGACGTGGACCTGTCGGTGATTGCCAAGTCTACCGCCGGGTTTACCGGCGCCGATCTAGAAAATCTGCTCAATGAGGCGGCACTGTTGGCGGCTCGCCGCGGCTTGCACGCTGTTACTATGGATGAGATTGAAGAAGCGACCGTAAAGGTGGTTGTCGGTACCGAAAAGCGCAGTCACGTAATGACTGAGAACGAAAAGAAATTAACGGCGTATCACGACGCAGGTCACGCAGTTGTTACCTTCTTCTGTCCCACGCAGGACCCGGTCCATCAGATATCCATCATTCCCCGGGGAATGGCCGGCGGATACACCATGAGCCTTCCGCAGCAGGACCGTTCCTACAAGTGCCGCAAGGAAATGTTGGAAGACATTCAGGTGTTGTTAGGTGGCCGCGTGGCGGAAGCACTCACGCTCGACGATATCTCTACCGGTGCTTCCAACGACATTGAACGTGCTACTGAGATTGCCCGTCGTATGGTTACCAAGTACGGTATGAGCGATAAGTTGGGTCCCATTGTATATGGTAGCAGCGACGCTAACGAGGTGTTCCTCGGACGTGATTTTGGTCACACTCGGAACTATTCGGAAGAGATCGCATCGAATATCGACGCAGAGGTGTTCCGTATGGTGTCGGATTGTTACACGCAGACGGAGAGCATCCTGCGTACGCATTTGGATAAACTGCATACGGTCGCTCAGGCGTTGTTCGAAAAGGAAAAACTGGATGCCGATGAATTTCGTCAATTGATGGTGGGTGAAGCGCCCACGGAGGAATGAGGCTTTCCTTGACAAATAGAGCGTCTTATGATATGCTCATAGCATAAGGTGATGTACCTTACACGATGTACAATATAGGGGAGGAACCGAATATGAAAGATTCCAAATCTAAGTGGGTTTTTGTTGCCATTCTTGCGGCCGTTGTGGCTGCTATAACCACCGTGGTTGTGTTGGTATTGCGGGCTCGTGCCAAGCGTAAGACGGCTTGGTATGACGATGCCGATTATGCCGCACCGTTCACCGTTGACGACTTTGACGAGTTGAGCGAGGATGAGATCAACGCCTTGTTTGCCGAAGAGTCTGAAGAAGCAGAATAAGTTTTTATGCACAAAAAGGGCAGACGTGGTGTCTGCCCTTTTTTACGAGGTATGGATATGTGGATATGTCCCGTGTGTCAACAAACGCTGACAATGGTGGGTGCGACTTATCGTTGCGCCGCTAATCACAGCTTTGATATCAGTAAGTACGGATACGTACACTTATTGCCCTCCAACCGTATGCATGGTAAGATGCCGGGGGACAATAAGTTGATGGTCCGCGCTCGAAGAAACTTTTTGACCGGCGGTTATTACGATAGGTTAGCGCAGACGGTAGCCGATAAGGTGAGCCAATTTTCTGTTGGCAACACCTTGCTGGATATCGGGTGCGGCGAGGGATACTATACGGAGTTTATTCTACGCCATCTGCAACGTGCCGGCGCTCAAGCAGACGTCTATGGTGTGGATATTTCCAAAATGGCTGTTGAGTTAGCGGCGCGTTCGTATAAGGACGTGCATTTTTCTGTAGGAAGTGCCTTTCATCTGCCTGTAGCCGATGGCAGTTGCGGATGTACCATCAACTTGTTTGCGCCTTATTGCGGCGAAGAGATTCGGCGCATTATGAAGTCGGATGGCGCATTTATAATGGCCATTCCCGGGTCGGAGCATTTGTGGGAACTCAAATGTGCCTTGTATGATATACCGTACAAAAATGAGGTCAAACCCTTTGACCTTGATGGGTTTGACCTCGTAGATGCCACAGAGATTCAATATGCGATTTCACTGCCGAAACAAGAGATAATACAAGATCTGTTTATGATGACGCCGTATTACTATAAAACTGGAGTGGTAGACCAACAGAAATTACTGGATCACCACTCAATGACGGTAACGGCGCATTTTCACGTGCTGGTGTACCGGTTAGGGGAGGGCCAAGAGAAGCGGTCATCCTCTGTATAGCAAGCCTTGTCGCTTTCTGGTCTGCTGTGAGAAGGACACACTAAGCACCAGTCCAACCCCCAGATACAGGGTGGCAACGGAACTGCCACCGGCGCTAAACAGCGGCAAGGTAATACCGATAACCGGCAACAAGCGCAGATTCATGCCAAGATTAATGATGGTTTGCGCACCGATAAGGGTCATCATACCCATGCAGATGTACGAGCCCAACCGATCTTGCGCCTGCTGGGCACAACGGTACATTTCGTATAAAAGAAGTCCCAGCAGCACCAATACTACCATGGAGCCGAGAAATCCGAATTCCTCCGCCGCTACCGAGAATACCAGGTCGTTATTACGGGCAAACCAAAACCCTTTACCACCCTGTAGGTATCCTACTCCGGTGAGTTGCCCGGAGCCGATGGCCTTAAGACTTTCGTACTGTTGCCAACCGACGGAGTCAATATATTTCTCGATGTAGCCCGGGATAATGCAGAGAAGCCGCGCCTTCTTATCGTCGCTGAGAAAATTCCATAAGATGGGAACAACGGTGCAGATTCCGGCAAGCCCCAGAATATAGTATAACGGGTTGATACCGCTGATAAACAGCATTCCCAGGAACATCATAATAAACATTAAAGCAGTGCCGTCATCACCTTGTGCAAAGACCAGTAGCGTGGGGATGGCTGCGTGAATACCCAACAGCAAGACGGTCTTAAACCGGCGAATGTTCTCCTGAACACGAGATAAGTGTATAGAGAAGGTGATGATGAATGCGATTTTCATCAATTCGGACGGTTGGAACGTTAGCTGAAAGGAGCCAAAGCCAATCCCCAACCAGGCTGTGTCATCGGTGCCGACAGCATTAAGGCCCAGTGGGGTGAAGGTTAGTAAAACCAAGATGAGTGATAGAATTGCCCAGATAGGCCAGGCCGCACAGAGGTTTTCATAATCAATCTGCGATATCAGTACGGCAATAATTAAACCGCCAAAGGATGCAACAATATGGGTAACGGCACCACTCATACCGTTGCCGGCGCTGTAGGCGGCGGAGTAAACTAACAGTGCGCTGTAGGTAGATATTAGCAAACATAGAAAAATCAGTCGCTTGTTGGAATACTTAAAGAGGGAAAACAATGCGTTTTTTACTGATCGGGAAGCCATATTGTCACCTCGCTTTCGTGAACTTATATTATTATAACTATTTTTCATATAACTTGCAAGTTTTACTTTCATTATTTACAAAACTATGTTATAATACATAGTTAGTGTAGAGGTAAAACCGTTAGTGGTTTAAGGATGTGATGTCTTGGCGCAGACAACCGGATATATTTCCCGTAGCGTGGCCGATACGGAACGGTACGGCGAACAACTGGCCGGGGAACTTCGAGCCGGCTCGGTCGTGGCTTTTTTTGGCGGTATGGGAATGGGGAAGACGGCAATGGTGCGTGGTATCGCCCGTGGACTTGCGCTTGATGCGGAGGTTTCCAGCCCCACCTTTGCTTTGGTGCACGATTATGGCGGAACTCCGCCACTGATCCACTTCGATATGTACCGCATTAGCGGTTGGGAAGACCTGTATTCTACCGGATTTTACGATTATCTGGACGCCGGCGCCATTCTGGTTGTGGAGTGGAGTGAAAACATACTCTCCGCGTTACCGGAAGATGCTATTCGTCTGCATATAAACAATACAGGCAACGAAGGTGAACGTTGTATAGTTAGGGAGGGTTGACCTTGCGCACTATATTAGCCATAGATACGTCCGCTACTCCGGTTTCGTGCGCTTTGCTTCGGGACCAACGGGTGCTGGCTACATATTATACCCATACCGGGCAGACACATAGCCAGACCTTGATGCCTATGGTTGACAGCGTACTTGCCATAGCCGGACTATCCGTTAAGGACCTGGATGCTGTTGCAGTATCGGCTGGTCCCGGCTCCTTTACGGGGGTGCGCATCGGCGTTTCTGCTGCAAAGGGACTTGCCTTTACAGACGATATACCCTGCATTGGCGTTTCCACATTAGAGGCTATGGCAGAATCCTTTCAGGGACTTCCCTTTGACGGCGTTATCTGTAGCGTGATGGATGCTCGCTGTCAGCAGGTATACACGGCTTCTTTTTGCTCGACAGCGGATGGGTGTTTGGAGCGAATGACGCAAGACGAAGCCATCTCGATCGAAGAACTCAAAAACCAGCTCAAAAAATACCAAAAGTCCGTGATTTTGGTTGGCGATGGCGCCCAATTATGTTATAATATGTTGAAGGATGAACTGCCGTTCATCTATTTAGCCCCCGTTTCTGTTCGTTATCAGTCTGCCGTTGGCGTCGCCCAGGCGGCTCAGCGCCGGTTAGAGACCGGACAAGCTCTGGACGCAGAAACGCTGCAACCTGTCTATTTGCGGCTTCCGCAGGCAGAACGGGAATTGAAAGCTCGCAAGAATTTAAATTCAATTTAGGAGGTTATATCGTATGTCTAAGCAGCCTTTTATAGCGGATCACCCGTTGGTACAGCATAAGGTAACCCTGTTGCGTCGCAAGGAGACCAGTTCTAAGCAGTTTCGTGAGCTTATCAAGGAGATTACCGAGTTAATGGTTTACGAGGCCACCCGTGACCTTCCTGTGTGTGATATGGAGATTGAGACCCCTATGACTGTAACCACCAGCAAGGTGATTGCCGGTAGAAAGTTGGCTTTTGTACCGATCCTGCGTGCCGGTCTGGGCATGGTGGACGGTGCCTTAGAGCTGATTCCCTCTGCCCGTGTGGGGCATATTGGTATGTACCGTGATGAGGAGACGCTTATTCCGCATCCGTACTATTGTAAGCTGCCCGGTGATATTGAAGAACGTGACGTGGTGGTGCTGGACCCCATGTTGGCTACCGGTGGCTCTGCTGTGGATGCCATTGAACAGATTAAGACCCGTAACCCTCGTAGCATTAAGTTTATGTGTATCATTGCGGCTCCGGAAGGCCTTAAGTTGTTGACCGAAAAGCACCCCGATGTGCAGGTGTTCTGTGCGTCCTTGGATTCTCACCTCAATGAGAACGGCTATATCGTGCCTGGTTTGGGGGATGCTGGTGACCGTATATTCGGTACTAAGTAACTCGTATGAACAAAGAGGTTCTCACTCTATGTGCTTCCAGGCTCCTGGACTGGTATACTACGCATTTTCGTTCGTTACCTTGGCGAGATGACCCTACGCCGTATCGGGTATGGATATCGGAGATTATGTTACAGCAGACGCGAATAGAAGCGGTGTTGCCGTACTACGAACGGTTCATCAACCGGTTGCCGAATCCGCAGGCATTGGCAAGCGTATCGGATGATACGTTGTTGAAACTCTGGGAGGGGCTTGGTTACTACAGCCGCGCACGGAATCTAAAGAAAGCGGCCGCCATCATTTGTGAACAATATGAAGGCCGACTACCGGCAGATTATGCGGCGTTACTTGCTTTGCCCGGCATAGGGGAATACACCGCCGGCGCCATTGCTTCCATTGCCTTTTCCATACCGGTACCGGCAGTGGACGGTAACGTGATGCGTGTATTAGCCAGACTGACCGGTGACGATACCGACGTGTTATCCGCCGGCAGTAAGCGCCATTTTTCGCAGATTGCCAAAGAGATGTTACCGCACGACCAACCCGGTCGTTTTAACCAAGCGCTAATGGAACTTGGTGAAACGGTATGTTTGCCCAACAAACGCCCCCATTGTGAAGAATGTCCTTTGCGTGAGCTGTGTACAGCCTATGCGTCCGACTTAACTGAGGTTTTACCCATACGCATCAAAAAGACGAAACGCCGGACAGAAGAGCGTGTGGTGTATCTGGTAGTCACGCAGGAACGTCCGCGTCGGGTATTGCTGCATAAAAGACCGGCTTCCGGTCTTCTGGCCGGATTGTGGGAACTTCCTAATGCGTTGGTGGGTGAGGATGCTCCTTTACCGGACACCGTTGTCTCTTCGTGTTTTCCGTCTGATCGTGCGTTGCCGGACGGGAAGCACCTGTTTTCACACATCGAGTGGCGTATGCACGGTAACCTGTTGTTGAC
>JAZRMD010000216.1:0-2527 GCA_045647285.1 Acutalibacteraceae bacterium | reverse complement strand
AGCGGTAAGATCCAGCGCAACAAACTGTAAAATAGTACCTCTATTATAAAAAAGCGTTGACAGGTGCCACAACTTGTGCTATAATTCGCTCAAATCTAACAATAAAAGGCTTTGACGAAGAGGGCGCGGTATATCGTCTTGCAGAGAGGCAGCGGTTGGTGTAAGCTGTCAGAGGGTATCCGTTGTTTGTAGCTTCCGAGCCGGAGAGAAGAAAAGCGTCGCCCGACGCCCGGTAGACCTCTCCCGTGATTGCTGCGTAAAGGCATAGGGGTTGTTAGACCCCGAGAGTGGTCCTCCGCTTCGGAGGGCAATTTGAGTGGTACCGCGGGTGCTTGTGTAACGACACTCGTCTCAAAGTCAACACTTTGGGACGAGTTTTTTCGTCCTAAGAAAAGGGTGAGCGATATGGAACAAATCACAGCATTGGACTATAAAATTAAAGAGATGGCCGGGCGTATCCGTGCCCTGCGCGAACTGGAAGGTCTGACGGTGGAGGAGATGGCGGTAAAGACCGCTATCTCTCCCGAGGAATACGCCGCCTGCGAAGCCGGCGACCGGGACCTAAACTTCGCCTTCATCTACCGGTGCGCCATGGTGCTGGGGGTGGACGTGACCGCCCTTATCGAAGGACACACCCCCAAGCTGACCGGCTACACCGTGACCCGGGCCGGCAGTGGCCAGAAGGTATCCCAGGCCCACGGTATGACCTACTATAATCTGGCCTACGCCTTCCGTGACCGTATTGCGGAGCCGTTGCTGGTGCGCAGTGTCTATGACGAAAACGCCCAACAGCAGGATATTGAACTCATCACCCACGCCGGGCAAGAGTGCGACATCGTGGTGGAAGGCAGCCTGTTGGTGCAGGTGGGCGAACACCGGGAGGTGCTGGGCCCCGGCGACAGCATCTACTTTGACAGCGATAAGCCCCACGGGATGATCGCGGTGGGCGGCAAGGACTGCGTGTTCTACGCCATCGTGCTCAATCCTACCGGGGAGTTAATTCCCGAGCTGAACACCGCCCCCACCGTCACCGATGCGCCGGTGGCCAAACGGGACGACAGCGACCGCATCTTTAAAAACTACGTGGACGTGGTGGAGAACGAAAACGGCACCCCCACCTCCATTATGTTCAAGAACACCGAACGGTTTAACTTTGCCTTTGACCTGGTGGACGCCCTGGCTGACCGGGAACCGGAAAAACTGGCTATGCTGCACATCTCCCGGGACCACACCGAACGGCGGTTTACCTTTAAGGACATCAAACGGGCATCCAACCAATGCGCCAATTACTTTAAGTCTTTGGGCATAAAAAAGGGTGACCGGGTGATGCTGATACTCAAGCGGCATTACCAGTTCTGGTTTGCTGTGATCGGACTTAACAAACTGGGTGCCATCGCCATTCCGGCCCCCAACCAACTGCTGGAACACGACCTGGAATACCGATTCCAGGCGGCCGGCGTATCGGCGGTGCTGTGTACCGCTGACGGCGACACCGCCGCCCAGGTGGAAATGGCGGCGGCCAAGTGCCCCGGCGTACAGCACAAGCTTATCGTCAACGGCACCCGGGAAGGGTGGCGGTCCTTTGACGAGGAATACACCCTGTACAGCACCCACTATCACCGGACTCAGGATGCGCCGGGCGGCGACGACCTGATGCTGATGTTCTTCACCTCCGGTACCACGGGATATCCCAAGATCGCCGCCCACAACTACAAGTACGCATTGGGCCATTTCCACACCGCCCGGTACTGGCATAACGTGGACCCGGACGGCTTACACTTTACCATCTCGGACACCGGTTGGGCCAAGGCGATGTGGGGCAAACTGTACGGCCAATGGCTGTGCGAAGCCGCCACCTTCGTGTACGACTTTGACCGGTTTGATGCGGCGGATATCCTGCCCATGTTTGAAAAGTACCACACCACCACCTTCTGTGCGCCGCCCACCATGCTGCGCATGATGATCAAGCAGGATATTTCCAAGTACGATTTTTCTTCCGTGCAACATATGACCACCGCCGGCGAAGCCCTCAACCCCGAGGTGTACCGGCAATTTGAAAAGGCCACCGGTCTGCAGATCATCGAAGGCTTCGGTCAGACCGAAAGCACCATGATCGTAGGCAATATGGTGGGCGCCGGACATAAGATCGGCTCTATGGGTAAGCCGGCCCCCATCTACGACGTGCAGATCGTGGACCCGGACGGCAATCCCGTCCCCACCGGTGAGGTGGGCGAGATCGTGGTGAACGTCAAGGATGGCGCTCCCTGCGGCCTGTTTACCGGCTACTACAACGCCCCCGAAAAGACGGCGGAGGAGTGGTACGACGGGTTCTAGCACACCGGCGGCACCGCCTGGCGTGACGAGGACGGCTACTTCTTCTACGTCAGCCGTGTGGACGACGTCATCAAGTCCTCCGGCTACCGCATCGGGCCCTTTGAGATCGAGAGCGTCATCATGGAGCTGCCCTACGTGGTAGAGTGCGGCGTGTCCGCTGTCCCGGACGAGGTCCGCGGCCAGGTGGTCAAGG
>JAZRMD010000215.1:0-3775 GCA_045647285.1 Acutalibacteraceae bacterium | reverse complement strand
GACGGATATGACCGCAGCCACGGTGGCGTATTCTCTGGTCCCTCGGATCAATGCCTGCGGACGCGTCAGTGACCCGGATGTAGCGGCAAGATTGCTTATGGCCCGGGATGAACGGGAAGCCGCGACGCTGGCAGAGGAACTGCAGGGTTGTAATGCGCTGCGGCAGAATATTTGCGCCGACATAGCCACACAGGTACAACGGCAGTTAGAAGATAATTCTGCCTGGTTGTATGACCGGGTGATCGTTCTGTCTGGCAACGGGTGGCATATGGGCGTTTTAGGCATCGTGGCCGCCCGGATCTCCGAACGATATGGCAAACCGGCCTTTGTGCTGTCCGTGGGTGAGGACGGCGTTGCCCACGGGTCCGGCCGTGGTATGCCCGGTTTCTCTCTGTTTGAGGCATTGCGTTCCTGCGAGTCGTTGTTGGTAGCCTACGGTGGACACGAGCAGGCGGCCGGCGTCACCTTGCATCAATCGCAGATTGCCGCCTTCCGTGAGGGTATTAATGCGTATGCGCTGACACACTATCCGCAGATGCCGGCACTTAGTTTGGGTGTGGCTTTCCGCCTGCGGCCCGAGCAGATTGACGTGGAAAAACTGGCGTTGTTGCAGTTGCTGGAGCCTTTTGGCAACGGCAATCCGGCACCCTTGTTTGGTCTGTTTCATATGCAGCTCGATAACATTGCCGGTTTTGGTAATGGCAGTCACACGCGTCTGTCTTTAAGTCGCAACGACGTACGGGTCAGCGTGGTGCGCTTTGGTATGCCGCCGGAACAGTTCCCTGTTCCGTGTGGCTCTAAGGTCAATTGCATTGTATCGCTGGAACGGAATGAATACCGAGGCCATTTGAACGTGAGCATTCGTTTGCACGATATTTCTTACGCCGATACTGACCGGGAACAGTTGCGGCAGGACGTGCTGTTATTTGAGGCGGTTATGCGCCGTGAACAGCGTCCTGACCCGGCGCTCATTTTACCCAACCGAGAGCAGTTGGCCCGTCTGTACGGTCTGTTCCATCGTTGTGGCACATGGTCGGGTACGTTGGAGCAACTTTTGATGGCGGTGTGCCGTGCTGGTAACGGCGCTATGATTGTGGAAATGACCGCTTTGCAAACGCTGGCAGCGCTGGAACTCTGGCGAGAGTGTCAGCTCATCCGGATGACCGACCAGGGCGACTATCTGAAGGTGGTGCTGATTCCGACGACCGGTAAGGCGGATCTGTCGGCGACACCGCTGTGGAAATACATAGAAAGGGGAGAGGAATCGTGAGACCATTAGAGAAATCGGTGGACATTATCGCACGTCTGGAAGGGTTGCTGACAGAGAGCGATAAAGGATATCAGATGGACCGGATTCACAATGCCATTGCGTTGGCAGTCAAGGCCCACGATGGACAGTGCCGGTATTCCGGCGAAGAATACGTGTGTCACCCTCTCCACGTAGCTTGTATCCTGGTGGAAATGGGTATGGACAGCGACGCTATCGTTGCCGGATTGCTTCACGACGTGGTGGAAGATACCGGCATTGAACTGGCAGAGATTACTCGTCAGTTTGGTCAAGAAGTGGCTCTGCTGGTGGATGGCGTTACCAAGATTACCAAGATGTCTTTCTCGACTCGTGAGGAACAACAGGCTGAGAACGTCCGAAAGATGCTGTTGGCTATGTCCCGAGACGTACGGGTCATGATCATCAAACTGGCCGACCGGTTACACAATATGCGCACCAGCGACGGCTGGGAGCCGCAGAAGCAGAGAGATAAGGCTCGTGAAACGCTGGATATCTATGCTCCCTTGGCACACCGGCTGGGTATCCGTGCCATTAAAGAGGAACTGGAAGACCTTTCTTTGCGAGTGCTTGACCCGGTTGCGTGCAAGGAGATCGAGGATAATCTGGCTATGCGTTCGGAGGAACGTTCTGCGTTTCTGTCCAGTATCCAGCAACGCATCCGTGACCGATTGGGTGAGTTTGGGCTGACCGCCCATATCTCCGGTCGGGTCAAGAGCATAGCCGGTATCTACCGTAAGATGTATATCCGCGGTCGTGCGTTTGATGAAATATTTGATATTTATGCGGTGCGTGTTATCGTGGAAGATATGAACGATTGTTATAACGTTCTGGGGCTCATTCACGATATGTTCCGTCCGTTACCCAATCGGTTTAAGGATTATATTTCCACACCCAAACCGAATATGTACCAGTCTTTGCACACGACGGTGGTCAGCAAAGAGAAGATTCCCTTTGAGGTACAGATACGCACGTGGGAAATGCACCATACCGCTGAGTTCGGTATTGCTGCCCATTGGAAATATAAGTTAGGTATTCAGAAGCAGGACCGTCTGGACGAGCGTCTGGCCTGGGTGCGTCAGTTCATTGAAAACCAAAAGGACGTGGACGATGCGGAGGACATTGTTGCCTCCATCAAGACCGATCTAGATATGGACGACGTGTTTGTGTTTACTCCCAAAGGTGACGTACTCAACCTGCCGGTGGGCAGTACGGTTATTGACTTTGCCTACGCTATACACACGGCGGTAGGCAACCGTATGGTGGGCGCCAAGGTCAACGGTCGTATCGTACCCTTGGACTACAAGGTAAAGACCGGCGAGATCGTAGAGGTTCTCACGACGCAAGCGGCAGACCACGGTCCCAGCCGTGATTGGCTCACCATCGTGCATACCAGCGAAGCCCGTAATAAGATTCGCAATTGGTTTAAGCGTGAACGCCGTGAGGAGAACATCCAGCAGGGCCGGGCGGAACTGGAAAGAGAACTGTCCCGCAACCTGATACGTCTCAGCCCGGAGAAGATGGAAGCTATGCTGATGGAATATGCCCGCAAACAGCATTGCGATACGTTGGAGGACTTTTATGCGGCCATCGGTTACGGTGGTGTGTTGCTGTCCCGTCTGATGCCTCGTATCCGGGAAGAATACAACCGCATTCTAAAGGAAGAACAGCAGTTGGCGGCGGCCATATCCAATGCCGCAGTGCTGACGCCGTCCGCTAAGAAGGGGCGCAGTAACGGTGGCGTGATCATCGACAAAATGGATAACTGCCTGGTTAAGTTTGCGCAGTGCTGTAACCCGGTGCCGGGTGATGCCATCATTGGCTTTATTACTCGTGGATACGGCGTATCCATCCACCGCCGAGATTGCACCAATGTACCGGCTATACTGGAAGATGCTCCCAACCGTGAGCGTTGGGTGTGGGTGCAATGGGAAACCGACCAAAAGACCGAATTCCATGCCAATCTCCACATTACCGCCAACAACGGTGAAACTCTATTGCTCAAATTGGCCACCACATTAGCGAATATGCATGTGCCGATGCATTCCATCAATGCCCGTGATACCGAGAACAATGGTGCAGTGGTGACGATGACCATAGCGGTTAATAGCGTAGAGCATCTGCAGAACGTTATGGACCGTCTGCGCAACGTTGAGGGCGTGGACAGCGTAGAACGAGCAACGAACTGAGGGAGTGTATTATGAAGGCAGTATATCAACGAGTTTCCCGTGCCAGTGTAACGGTAGATAACAGGCTTATCGGCGCCATCGGTGACGGTGTGTTGCTGTTGGTGGGCGTGTGCGACGGGGATACTGAAGAGGAGGCCGCCCTTCTCGCTCGTAAGGTGGCGCAGTTGCGTGTGTTCTGTGATGAGAATGATAAGATGAATCGGTCGGTGTTGGATATTGGCGGCGGTGTATTGGCCGTATCCCAGTTTACTCTGTGCGCCAATGTGAAACACGGCCGGCGTCCGGACTTTTTCGGTGCGGC
>JAZRMD010000214.1:0-2101 GCA_045647285.1 Acutalibacteraceae bacterium | reverse complement strand
CCGTTCATGTACCAAGCGGCGTGCTTGCGTGCTTCCAGCAGAGCCACCCGTTCGCCCTTATAGGCGGCGGTCAGCTCTGCTTGTTTCATTAGCACCGCCATACGCTTAGCTACCGGTGGGTCAGGCAACAGGGTGCCATCCCGGAGATACGCTTCTATCTGCTGGAATATCCACGGACGACCCAACGCACCACGCCCCACCATAATCAGGTCGCAACCGGTCTGCTCGTACAGAGCCGCCGCCGACCGGGCGTCCGTTACGTCGCCGTTGCCGATGACCGGCACACGGACGGCGGTCTTTACCTGCCGGATGATATTCCAATCCACCGGCGGCGCATACATCTGGTCACGGGTGCGACCGTGTACGGTCAACGCATCGGCGCCACCGGCCTCACACGCTAACGCAACCTCTACGGCGTTAACCTCGTGTTGCGAGTATCCCTTACGAATCTTTGCCGTTACCGGCACGTCCACCGCTTCCTTGACGGCGCGGACAATACGCTCACACAAAGAAGGCTCACGCATAAGTGCGCTACCGCAATGATTACCGGCAATCTTCGGAGCCGGACAGCCAAAGTTAATATCGATCCAATCGGGATGAAAGTCCAACGCCATAATGGCCGCCCGGGCCATTGTGGACGGGTCATCCCCAAACAGCTGTACCGCCGACGGGCGGATATCCTCGTCCAAGCTTAGCAGGTCGGCGCTCTTACGGTCACCGTAGGTAAGTCCCTTACTGCTGACCATCTCCCCCACCACAAAAGCGGCACCGTAGTCGTAACATATACGGCGGAAAGCACGGTCAGCCACGCCGGCCATGGGGGCCAACGCCGCCTTACCACGAATCTCCACGTTCCCAATAAACACCGCGCATCCACTTCCTTCTTGTTATATTTTCACCATTATACACGGTTTTTTCCCCGATGGCTACCTTTTTCTTGCAATTCATAAAAAACAAGACTATAATGATGGCAAATCATCCCCAAAGGAGACGATACACCATGTCTAGCCGCGCCGTAAAAAGCACATTGTTGGACACCTACCGGTATACCGTAGAACTTCACGCCCACACCAGTCCGGTCAGCCGTTGTGCTGATTTCACACCCGAAGAGATGATAGAACGCTACTGTGCTTTGGGTGTTCACGCTGTGGTGGTAACTAACCACGCACAGCCCGAAGCCAAACAGATGCCGCAAGAGGAGTGGGCCGCTTACTATTACAAGGATTATTTAAAAGCAAAAGAAATCGGAGAGCAGTACGGCGTCCACGTGCTGTTGGGACTGGAAATGCGTTTTCCCGACAGTTGCAACGATTATCTGGTGTACGGTGCTGACCAAGCGTTTGTGTATAAAGCATGGGGATACCTGGACAAAGATCTGCACACCTTTTACCAAGAATGTCGCTCTCCCGACCGGGTAATCGTGCAAGCCCACCCATTTCGCAAACATATGGTGTTGGCCGATCCTGACGACTTAGACGGCATAGAGGTGTACAATATGCACCCCGGTCACAACTCGGTCATTGCGATGGCGGCTAAGCATCACGCTCAATACGGCGGTGTAATTACCGGCGGCACCGACTTCCATCACGAAGGCCATCAAGGGAGTATCCTGGCTTGTTTTAAGGAATTGCCGGAGGATTCCTTCGCATTAGCGCGAATGCTGCGTGCCGGTGATTATATTTTCCGAATGGGAAATACCGTGATATTACCGTAAAAGGGAGTCGATTCTATGAAAAAAGCGTCCTCGTTATGGCAATACCTCTGCATCATTGGATGCGCCGTCATGAGCGCCCTGAGTTTTCATCTTTTCGTTTTGCCCAACAGTTTTGCCCCCAGCGGCCTTAACGGTATTGCCACCATGGTACAGCATATGTTTGACTTTAAAATCGGCTACCTAAATCTGCTTATCAACATCCCGTTATTGGCTGTGTCTTTCTTTCTTATTGGTCGCCGTTTCGCTTTACGCTCTGCCGCATACACGCTTACCTTTTCTGTGGCAATTCTGGCGTTCGAATACGTAGACCTGTCGGCGATAGCCTATCATACCGCCAACGGCACCAGTATTGTACTGTCCCCCATTGCCGCCGGTGTCGTGGGAGGG
>JAZRMD010000213.1:0-11686 GCA_045647285.1 Acutalibacteraceae bacterium | reverse complement strand
CCCGACAGAAAACTCTGTCGGGCGGTTTTTGTCCCATTACAGGCTATACTTGCCGTCGTCCTTCTTATCCCGGCGGTACCACCGGCCGGTGGTGAAGTCGGGCATGGTCACGGGGGCGCTGCCCTTAGCGATGGACTCCTCACTCAATGCGGTGACAGCCATATACACCGCCGCATCGTACGCATCAATGGGGGGTTCTTTCCCGGCCTTGGCGTACTCGGCAAAAGCACTGAACGTCAGGAAATCCATACCGCCGTGGCCGCCGGAGGCGTCGTAGTTTCTCCACAAGGGGTGCAGGTACTCCTCCTCATACTCCACGGCGTTATCCCACAGCTTCTTGGGCTCCCATTCGGCATGGTTATGTTTGCCGTCCTCAAAGATCATATTGGTGTCCTCAAAATAGGCTGCCTTGGTGCCGTGGACGGTGTAGTTACGGGAATAGGCACGGGGCAAGGTGGTATCCAGGCGCAGGGTGATGGTCTCTCCATTGGCGCACTTAATAACGGTGGTCACCACGTCCCCCTGATTAAACTCCACGTTGGCTAACTTATGGTCGGCACCCCACCGATCAACGATATACTCATGCAGGCCCTTGGAACAGGACGCCGTAGAGGTCAGGGACACGATCCGGTTGCCGTCGTTGATCTTCAGCAACTTGCCGATGGGCACCAGCGCATGGGTGGGGTAATTGTCACAGTTACGGGCAATGTAATTGCGCAGACGGTAGTGGCGAATCTCCTCACCCTCGGCAACCTCGCTACGCAGATCGTGGGAATAACTGCCCTCACAATGCACCACGTCACCGAAAAAGCCCTTTTCCACCATAACCTTAGTCATTAGTTCCACCTTGCCGTAACAGCAATTTTCCAGCAGAAACACCGGCACGTGGGTGCGCTCATAAGTGTCCACCAAACGCCAGCAATCCTTAATGGAATAGGCGCCGCCGACCTCCAAGCCCACGTACACACCACGCTCCATAGCGGCACAAGACACCGCCATATGGTCCTCCCAGGAACAGGCTACGTACACCGCCTCCACGCCGGACTCCAGTAACTCCACGTAATCGGTGGTACCGAAGGGAGAGTAACCGCATTTTTCCTCAAACATCTTCTGCGCCCGTTCTACCCGGTCCGGGTACAGGTCACACACCGCCGTCACCTCAACGGTGTCGGTCATCTTCACCAGTTCGCTGTTGGCCACGGAAAAGCCACGCTGACCAAGGCCAACGATACCCAATTTGAGTTTTTCCATTACAAACGACCTCCCATCTGTTCTACCGGCAATATAACATATCCACCACCGCAAAACAATAGGATTCTCTATACTTTTTATTTGAAAAACCGGACAAAAGGAAACCCACCGAAGAGCTTCTACTCTCTCCGGTGGGGAATTGTTTGATATATAGTTACTTACAGAGTTTTGGTCGGCTCTCCGGTTTTTGCCGGAGGCTATTTACTGACTAATACATCGGATTCACCATTTCTTACGTTCATTACGTCAACAGGTATCGTCTGTTATGCCGTTGGTTATCTGTGCATCGGTAACACCAAAACTTTCCGTAGATTTTGTTCGGGTTGCTTAACTAACTAAATCTTTGGACTCATTCCCTTCTGCATCAATTTTCCGTTGTGAAACGGGTGGTTCTTCTCTGAACGCCATTGGAATCAGTCCCCTTTCTTTCCTTACTACTTCAAGGTTATTTGTCTTTTGCCTTTCGTCATCTATAGTATAACCAAAAAGCCGCCCGGTGTCTATTCGCAAAATCCACAATCCTGCAAAAAAATCTTCGGGCATACCGCCTATTGACAAATACCCCCTACCATATGCTATAATAGATGTGTTGGGTGTTCAAAAGCGGCGGCTTTTGACACCTTATTTTATTACAAGGGGGGGATCGCTGTGCGCAAAACGTGGTGGCGATGGCTTTGGTGTCTGGCTCCCGGTCTGGTGGGACTGACGCTGTATGTGACATTGCCGGTATTCCCCAACTTTACCGAAACCGTGATGATGCGCGGCGTCTTTCGGGTCATAACGGTGCCCCTGGAGTGGTTGGTGTCCTTTATCCCCTTTTCGCTGACCGAGTTCGTGGTGCTGATGGCCGTGCCGGTGGGGATGACCCTGCTGACCGTATGGATCGTACGGCTCACACGCCGTCCGGATAAAAAACAACGGGCCGTGCGCGGTTGCCGGGCAACGGCTCTATGCCTGTCGGTGGGACTGCTGGTGTATATGGTCACCTGCGGCGCCGGATTCTCCCGGCGTCCCCTGGGCGACCTGATGGAGTTGCCGGAGCGTACCTATACAGGGCAAGACCTGTTAGCGGTGACCGTTGACCTGGCGCAAAAAGCCTCCGCCTCCCGGGAAGCGTTGCCACAAGACGAGGACGGTTGCGCCGCCCTGACCGTACCTCTGCATGATCTGCTCGGAATGAGCGATGAGATGTACGCCCCATTACGGGAGCAGTACCCCTTTCTTGTTACCGGTACCCATCGGGTCAAGGGGGTAGCCCTATCCCGGTGGTGGTCCTACACCGGTTATACCGGTATGTACTGCCCTTGGCTGGGAGAGGCCAACGTGAACGTGGATATTCCCGTGTGCGATATTGCTCACACTATGGCACACGAGCTGGGGCATACCATGGGTATTGCAAAGGAAAAAGAGTGTAACTTCCTTGGGTATCTGGCCTGTATTACCAGCGGACAAGCAGATATGGTGTATTCCGGCTATCTGGCGGCGTACGTGTATTGCTCCAACGCCCTGTACGCCTACAGTAAAGACCTGTGGAAACAGGCCTACGCCCATTGTTCCGCCCCCATGCGCCGGGACCTGGCCGCCCGCAACGCTTACTGGAAGCAGTTTGAGGGGGAAGTGCGCGAAGCCGCCCAGAAGGTCAACGACACCTTTATTAAGGTCAACGGGGTGCAAAGCGGTACGCTCAGTTACAGCGAAATGGTGGAACTGGTGCTACGCTACTACCACTCCCAAGGATGGATATAAAAACTCCCGATGCCACGCATGGCATCGGGGGTTTTATTTTACCATCTTATACTAATCAGTCCGCACTATGCATCAAGGTTTCGGTAGCGGCGCACAGCCGGTCGGCCAGGTCGTTGGCCGCTTGTTCATCGGCACCAATAGAAGTGATATACCCCTTTACCTTCGGCTCGGTGCCGGAGGGACGGATGATAACGCCGGCACCGCCTTCTAGCGTATAGGATAGCACGTTGGACCGGGGCAGGGTCAATGCCTGCTCCTCCCCGGTGCGCACGTCCCGGTGCACCTGCCGGGAATAGTCCGCTATCGCCACCACGGGGATACCATCAATGGCGGTGGGAGGGGTCTGACGCAGGGTGTCCATCAGTCGCCCCATAGTGAGCATTCCTTGCTCCCCTTCAAAGGCCACGTTAATTAGACAGTTACGGTAATAGCCGTGTTCCTCGTACAGTTCGGTCATCCGCTGTAACAGGGTCTTACCCTTGGTCTGGTAGTACGCCGCCATCTCGGTGATGAGCATAGACGCCACCACCGCATCCTTATCCCGGACGTAGGTGCCAGCCAGATAGCCGTAACTTTCTTCAAAACCCAGTACGTACCGGTCCTGCTCACCGGCCTGCTCCAGCAGACCGATCTGTTCGCCAATGTACTTAAATCCGGTCAACAGATCCCGTAATTCACAGCCATACTTGGCGGCAATGGCCGCCACCAAGGGGGTGGTCACGATGGTCTTGATGACCACGGGGGACGCCGGCAGGGTGCCCTCCTCACGACGCCGGGACAGGATGTAGTCCAGCATCAGGCAACCCACCTCGTTGCCGGTCATCAGGATGTACCCCTCATCGCTGCGCACCGCAATACCCACCCGGTCACAGTCCGGGTCGGTGGCCAACAGCAGGTCCGGTGCGCTGACCTGGGCCAATTCCAGCGCCTTCTCAAACGCTTGACGGATCTCCGGGTTGGGATAGGGGGCGGTGGGGAAATGGCCGTCCGGCAGTTCCTGTTCCGGCACCACCGTCACGTCGGCGGCTCCTATACGCCGCAAGATAGCCCGGACCGGCAGATTGCCCGTACCGTTGAGGGGGGTGTAGATCACCTTCAGGTCGGTCTGACGGCAGATGCCGGGGGTCACCTGCTGTTCTTCCACCTTTTCTAAATAGGATGCCAGCAGTTCTTCTCCAATCAGCGTGATGATGCCATCGGCCAAGGCCCGGTCGTAATCCGCCACCTTTACGTCCGCAAAGATGTCTAGCGCCCGGATGCAATCGGTCACGATACCGGCATCCGTATCGGTCATCTGGCAACCGTCCGCCCCGTAGCACTTGTACCCGTTGTACTTGGCCGGGTTATGACTGGCTGTGACCATAATACCGGCCTGACAGCCGTAATACCGCACTGCGTAGGACAGCACAGGGGTAGGCTGTAAGGTGTCGCACAGGTAGACCCGTATGCCGTTGGCCGCCAGCACGCAGGCGGCCTGCCGGGCAAACAGGTCCGACTTAATACGCGAGTCGTAGGATATGGCTACCGACGCCTGGGTGTACCGGGACTTGAGGTAATTGGCCAGACCTTGGGTGGCCTTGCGCACGGTGTAGATGTTCATCCGGTTTTCACCGGCACCGATGATGCCACGCAGGCCGCCGGTACCAAACTCCAGTTCCCTATAAAACCGTTCCCGTATCTCCCCCGGTTGGCCAGCAATTGCCTGTAGCTCTGCCGCCACATCTACGTCCTCGGTGGCTTTTTGGCACCATATCTTGTAAAGTTGTTCTGTCATATTACAGACCTCCTGCCCTAATCTCTATTGGATATATTGTATCATAGTTTATGTGGCCACACAACAAAAAAATGAGGTTCAATAACAAAAAAACAGCCTACGCAGACTGCGTAGGCTGTTGCTACTTAATTTTGCGCCGCTATACGGGCTGCGTTGACCTCTTCCGGCGTACGGAAGGTGGGTACCAACTGGCGCATAACCGCCACGATCTGCTCCTTGTCTTCCGTTTCCAGCACCTTGTGCAGCGTCGCCAGGTTTTGCAACAAACTCTCGTAAGAAAGCTGGTCCCGTTGCTCCACAAATATCTTATTATACTTGGTGGCGCCCAACCGGGACTTATCGACCAGCAATTCTTCGTACAACTTTTCACCGGGACGCAGACCCGTTTCAATGATATCGATATCCTTGTAGGGGGTGTATCCGGCCAGGCGCACCAGGTTTTCCGCCAAGGTGAGGATGCGCACCGGCTCACCCATATCCAACACAAAGACCTCGGAACTGTCGGCCATAGCGCCGGCCTGCATCACCAGCTGTGCTGCCTCCGGGATGGTCATAAAGTACCGGATGACCCGATGGTCGGTAACGGTCAGAGGGCCGCCTTGCGCCAACTGACGCTTAAACAGAGGCACCACCGAGCCGTTGGAGCCCAACACGTTGCCAAAACGCACCGCCACGTAGTGGGTGTCGTTTTCCCCGGCCATACTCTGCACGATCATCTCGCACATACGCTTGCTGGCGCCCATCACGTTGGTGGGGTTGACCGCCTTATCGGTGGAGATAAGAATGAACTTATCTGCGCCGAACTCGCCGGCCGCCCGGGCCACGTTGAAGGTGCCGAACACGTTGTTCTTAATGGCTTCTTCGGGGCAATCCTCCATCAACGGCACGTGCTTATGCGCCGCCGCATGGAACACGATACGGGGACGGTACTTGCGGAACAGATAGTCTATCTTGGCCGCATCCCGTACCGAGGCGATCTCGACGTTTAGGTTTAAGTTATTACCGTAGGCAAACCGCAACTCCTGCTGAATGTCGTAGGCATTATTCTCATAAATATCCACGATGATGAGCTGACGGGGGTGGTGACAGGCGATCTGCCGACACAGTTCCGAACCAATAGAACCACCGCCGCCGGTCACCATAACCACCTTATCTTCCAGGAAGTTGTACACTTCCGGGTTGTCAAAGGTGACCGTTTCGCGACCCAACAGGTCTTCCACCCGTACCTCACGCACCTGACTCCAGGAAACCGGAGCATCCTTGTCCATCCACTCGGTCACGCGCGGGAGGATCTGCACCCGGCAACCGGTCTGGCTGCACAACTGCAACACCCGGCGCTGGTCATCGTCCGATATGGACGGAATGGCCACCACGATGTCCTTAATATCGCTGTCTTTAAGCAGGTCGGTCACCTGTGCAATGGTGCCCCACACGGGAACGCCGCGCACCACCTTGCCTTGCTTAGCCGGGTCATCGTCAAAGTAGCAACGCACCCGGTAATGGATGCCGCTGTTACGCTTGATCTCTTCTACTAGATCCACACCGGCATCACCGGCACCCACGACGGCCAACGGCCGGGCATCCGCACGGGTGTTGTACTCACGCCACTTACGGTGGTGGCGCAGATACATCCACGTAAAGCGGAACAGCCACATGCCCACCAGGGACAGGGCCACCACCACGAAGGTAAACCGCGCCAGATACCAGTAATGGCTGGGCAACAGCAAATAATCCAGTCCATAGTACAATAACCAACTGGTGACCATCGCCAAGAATTGACGCAGATACTCCTTACTGTCAGCATACCGCCACAGGCTGGAGTAACAGCCGAATACCAGTTGCGCCACGCTCTGACACACCAACACCAGAAGCCAATGCACCCACCACACATCCGTGCTCAGGGATAACGGCTCCCGGAAAGCCAGCCATGTTGCCAAATACACCACCGAGGTGACCGTTATATCTGCGCTAAAAAGGATCAGGTGTCGCATTCGGTATATCGCCGAAATAAACTTCCTCAAAAGAAAACCCTCCAACTAAATAATAGCGCTCACCTTGAGAGCAAAAATTATTGTCTTGTTATAAGTACACAAACGAGCCTTCGCCTACCAGTTCTTCTACACTGGTTTCAATGGTGCTGAGCCACTGACGGCCCAACCGGGAACGGCGCAACCGATTGCATACCGTTTGCAGATTCTGTACTCGGTTTTCGCAATCGTGCATATCCGATCCCAATACCAGACGGTTGGTCTCAGGGAGCCAACGACCCAACAGACGAAATGCCCGGCGGCTAATAATGTTGTCGCCGGTCAACTGCACGATCAGTCCGGGGGAATCCATCAGATATCCCAATTTTTCGGACGAATACCAGCTCATATACCGGTCCACGTGCGCGAGCATAATGCGCACGTTCTGCTCGAACACAATGTTCTCCAGTTCCTCATACAGCCACACGGGCGGTGCGGCAAAAGGCAACTCTAGCAAGAGGATATCGCTGTTTTGCAAACACAAAGGACGCAAGTCCAAACGGGAAACCCCTTCCCGGACCAGCACCTCAGCACCGGGGATGATGCGCACGTTCCCTGCCAGAGCCGGGTCCTTATCCCGGGCAGACAGCAGTTGCTCCAGAGCAACCTGTCGCCGCTGCAGAAAATCGGATACCGACTCCTCACCCGGACAGAAATGGGAGGTAGCCGCTACCGTCGAGATCCCCTGCGCCACGCTGTCGCGCAACATCTGCAAGGACTCGTGGATATCCGCGGCACCATCGTCCATACCGGGCAAACAATGTGCGTGAAAATCAATCGTCATCGGTCTGACGACTCACTTGGTAATGATAGTTGGCGTAGCGGTAATAGTGACGAATGTACGGACGGCTGTAACCGATCCGTTCCTCCTTGACGTCCGTCAGCACCACGCCCAGCAGCTTGGCCGAGATGCGCTGGAGAAGTTCTACGCTCTCTTCCAGTTCATCATAGGTCGTCTGCTTTTGACGGGCGACCAGCACGACACCGGCAGACAGGGGTGCCAGTATCAATGCATCCGCCACAACGCCCACAGGCGGCGTGTCAATAAACACGTAGTCGTAGTCCTTAGACACTTCTTCGATCAACTGCTTCATCCGTTCGGAGCCCAACAACTCGGACGGATTGGGGGGGATAGCACCGGCCAGCAACACGTCCAGATTGGGGGCAACCTGCCGGTGGATAGCGCTCTCCAGGTCGGAGAGACCGCCCAGCACCTTGGAAAGGCCGTCGGTCTTCTTGAGATGGAAATGACGGTGCTGTACGGGCTTGCGCAGGTCTGCGTCAATGAGCAACACCTTAGCGCCACTCTGGGCCATCACCAGGGACAGGTTGGAACACAGGGTGGACTTGCCGGCGCCCGGCTCGGCGCTGGAGAAAAGAACCACGTGGCTGTTCGCATTAGCCAAGGTGTACAACAGATTGGTGCGGATAAGCCGATGGGCTTCGGTAATACGGAAATTCAGGCTTTTGGCGGCTCTATCGCCTTTTTCTGCCACAATTTGCTCATTTCTTGCCACGGGAACGTCCCCCCTTTCTGTCCAATTGGAAGCTGGGTACGGAGCCCAGTACGATGACATCCAAACGCTTCTTAAGATTCTTTTCGTCCGTGACGGTGTTGTCCATCAACTGAATGACCAGGATCACCGCACAGCACAGTACCAAGCCTATCAGCGCACCCACCAAGGTGTTGCGCAGAACAGCAGGTCCCACCCGTTCCCCCGTCTTGGCCGGAGCCATAACGGTGATGGAGCCTATCTTCATCACATCCTGCAACATATCCGGTGCCTCATCCGCAATGGCCAGACAGATGGCCCGGGAAAGCTTGGGGTCGGTGGTGGTGACCTCCACGCTGAGCATGGCGGTCTCTCCCTCAGAGGACAGGCTGGTGGCCCGGCTGATCTGCTTATTGGACAGATGATAACCTCGAGTCTTAAGGTTTTCGGCTACCTTGTTCATAACCAGGTCGTTCTGCAACACCACTATGTACTCCTGCACCATGGCCTGAGAGGCGGCGATACTGCTGGAAGACGTACCGGCCACCTCTTCGCGCACGGTATAGTTGCTAACGTACATCTGAAACTGGGAACGGTACGTTTCCGGAACAAAGAACTGGGAATACACTCCAAACAGCACCGCCCCGGCCAAGGTCAGGCCGAGGATCCATTTGATGCGTTTGAGCAACACAAAAAATAACGCTTGAATGTCTAATTCTTGCATAGATTGACCTCTTTCCGCATAGAGCCGAGCACCGAAATCTTGACAAAAACGCCCAAAACCGGTTGCTCCGCCTGTTGCTGTTTTGGTTGAAAAAGCCCGTCGTCCGGTGTCTAGGACAGACAAGCCACACACTGTTTATTGTACACCCAAATAACGCATATGTCAACCGCAGGAAACACAAAAGTCTTGAAAGGTTTTGTGGAAAACTGTACCAAGAGCGCAAATCCGCACGAATTTTCTGCTTTATAACGCGCACAATAAAGAACGCCTTGCAACCAAACGAAAAATCTGGTATGCTATAGTCATTGTAAACAAAAGGCGGTGAACTCATTGAAACAACCATCCCGGGCCAAACGAATGCTCCACACCCTGATGGCCTTGGACATACCCGGTAGACATATCCGGGGGGAAGCCTTTCCGGTGGTGTTGCCCCGTCTGCCGGACGCCTTCCACCTGGCGCGCATAGCGGTGGTGTCCGACGTCCATCTGCCGGACGCCCTCGTATCCACCGATCGGTTGGTCCAATGTGTGGCTATGCAACGGCCGGACGCCATCTTTCTGCCCGGCGACCTAACCAACAGTTACACCGACTTTGACGCCCGGGGACTTCGGGAACTGGCCGCCAAGCTCACCGCCGTGGCGCCTTGTTTTGCCATTCCTGGCAATCACGAGTTACGCCTTAACCGGGAGCCGGATTACCGACATATTCTTACCCGTTGCGGTGTACACTATATGTGCGACAGCTACGCAGATTGGGTCAAGGACGGCCAGAACTTGCGGCTGTTCGGTATGGGACGGCAATGCCCAGCCCCCTTGCAGGTGGAAGGACAACCGTCCATCGTGCTGGCCCACAAGCCCAATTATATGCGCTATTATCGGCACGCCCGATGGGACCTGGTGGTCAGCGGTCACGCTCACGGCGGCCAGATACGATGGGGAAACCGGGGGCTGTTTGCGCCCGATCAGGGGTTCTTCCCACACTACAGCGGCGGTGTCTACACCGAAGGGCATACCACCATGGTGGTCAGCCGGGGATTGGGCAACAGTTCTATCCCGTGGCGTATCGGCAACGACGCCCACCTGCCGGTGCTCCTTCTTTTATGCGACAACAAATGAGGTGTTACAATGCGTTCCAGCGGTATTCTGATGCCCGTCTTTTCCCTACCCTCCCCCTACGGAATCGGGACCTTGGGAAAGGAAGCCTATACCTTTGTAGATTTTCTGCGCAAAGCCGGTCAACGGTACTGGCAGATCTTGCCCCTTAACCCCACCAATTACGGGGATTCTCCCTACCAATCCTTTTCCGCCTTTGCCGGAAACCCCTACTTTATTGACCTCGACCTGCTGACCGATGCCGGTCTGCTCAGCCGGGAGGAATACGCAGACACCGACTTTGGCGACGACCCCGGACAGGTGGATTACGGCAAACTCTACCGTCACCGCCTGCCCCTGCTGCGCCGGGCGTACGACCGGTTTGCCGACCGAGAGGCGCTGGTCCGGTTTTGCCGGGAGCAGGCCTTCTGGTTGGAGGATTACGCCCTTTTTATGGCCATCAAGGATGCGCAGGGTGGGGTATCCTGGCGGCAATGGGAACGGCCTTTACGTCATCGGGACACCGATGCGTTGCAAGAGGCCCGGACCCGGTACGCCGAGGATATCCGGTTTTACCAGTTTCTGCAATACTTGTTTTACGACCAATGGGAACGGTTAAAGGCCTACGCCAATCGACAGGGGATCCACATGATCGGCGATATGCCCATCTACGTGGCAGATGACAGCGCCGACGTATGGGGGAACCCTCAACTGTTTGACCTGGACGACGATCTGTTGCCCCGGGTGGTGGCCGGTTGTCCGCCGGACGCCTTCTCCGCCGACGGTCAGTTGTGGGGCATGCCGGTATACGACTGGAAAGCCATGGCAGCAGAGGACACGCCCTACTCCTGGTGGCGGCACCGTCTGCGCCACGCTCTGACGGTGTACGATATGGTGCGCATTGACCATTTTCGTGGATTTGAGTCCTTTTACTGCATCCCCTACGGTGCTAAGGACGCCACCAAAGGCACGTGGCGCAAAGGGCCGGGAATGAAGTTGTTCCGGACCTTGCAGCAAGACTTGGGCGACCAATTGCCCATCATTGCGGAGGACTTGGGGTTTCTCACCCCGGCGGTGCGTAAACTGCTTAAGCAAAGCGGATTTCCCGGTATGAAGGTGTTGCAGTTTGCCTTTGTCAGTCGGGAGGATAGTGACTATCTCCCCCACCACTATGACCGCAACTGTGTGGTATATACCGGCACCCACGACAACGATACCGTGATGGGATGGGTGGACACCGCCGACCCGGCGGACGTACGTCTGGCCCGGCGGTATCTGCACGTGGACGATAACGAGGGGTTTAACTGGGCTATGATCCGGGCCGCTATGGCGTCGGTGGCGGATACCGCCATCTTTATGATGCAAGACTTTATGGGGCTGGGGTCCCAGGGCCGCATCAACACCCCCTCCACGGTAGGGGGCGACAACTGGCGATGGCGCATCGCCGACGGGTGCATCAACGACTGGTTAGCCGGTATCATCCGGGAGAACACCATTCTCTACGGACGGGCGCCACGACCGACCCCAGACACCACCAAAAAAGCATAAAAAGGGCCGCTGTGTTGCACACAGCGGCCTT
>JAZRMD010000212.1:0-4422 GCA_045647285.1 Acutalibacteraceae bacterium | reverse complement strand
GAAAAAGACCGAAGCGACAGCGCTTCGGTCTTTTTGTTGCACATTTCTCAGTTCAGGAAATCCTTCAGCTTCTTGCTGCGGGAAGGATGACGCAGCTTGCGCAGAGCCTTGGCCTCGATCTGGCGGATACGCTCACGGGTGACGTCAAACTCCTTGCCCACCTCTTCCAGCGTACGGGGACGACCGTCCTCCAGGCCGAAACGCAGACGCAGCACCTTGGCCTCACGCTCGGTGAGGGTGCTCAGCACCTCCTCCAACTGCTCCTTGAGCAGGGTGTGGGAGGCAGCGTCGGCAGGGGCGGGCGCATCGTCATCGGGGATAAAGTCGCCCAGGTGGCTGTCCTCTTCCTCACCGATGGGGGTCTCCAAAGACACCGGCTCCTGGGCCACGCGCATGATCTCACGCACCTTATCCACCGGCATCGCCAGTTCTTCCGCAATCTCCTCGGCGGTAGGCTCGTGACCGTTCTTGTGCAGCAGTTGGCTGGACACCTTTTTGACCTTATTGATGGTTTCCACCATATGCACCGGGATACGAATGGTACGGGCCTGGTCGGCTATGGCACGGGTAATGGCCTGACGGATCCACCAAGTGGCGTAGGTGGAAAACTTAAAGCCCTTGGTGTAGTCAAATTTTTCCACCGCCTTAATAAGGCCCAGATTGCCCTCCTGGATCAAGTCCAGGAACTGCATGCCGCGGCCCACGTACCGCTTGGCGATGCTGACCACCAGGCGCAGGTTGGCCTCCGACAGACGCTGTTTGGCTCGCAGGTCGCCCTCAATGATGCGCATAGCCAGAGCCGTTTCCTCCTCCGGGCTGAGCAAGGGCACCCGACCGATCTCCTTGAGGTACACCTTGACCGGGTCATCAATGGCCACCGCGTCGTTGGACTGGGCATCATCGGCGCTTTCCGCTTCCACCGTTTCCAGAGAAAAATCTAAGTCTTCCAGGTCGCCGGCATCAAAGTCGTCCACCACCTGTACGTTATGGCTTTCCAGCGTTTCGTACAGCTTGTCCATCTGTTCCGGGTCAAAGTCAAACGCTTCCATAGCGTCCATGATCTCTTGCGCCGTCAGTTTACCCTTGGCACGACCCTGCTCCACCAGCTCCGCCAGTTGGGCGTGCTTATCCTTCTTGGGGGGCATATGCTCGTCCAGAATCTCTTCCTCGGCGGCATTCTTTTCAGCCTGGATATCGTCGGTAATATGTTCGTCCTTCGTGCTCATATTCGTCCATCCTTTCTATTGTTTGCCCTTACGTGACCGTAAGGTTTCCATCATCTTGAGTATATCTTCATCCGAGGCGTTGGTCGGGTCGGCCAACCCCTTGAGGGCGTGTTCATCCCGAATAATAGTGGCAAAGTTCACCGCATCCTCCGGGGTCAGCACCCGTTCCTTAGCGTCTCGCACCATACGGGCAATGTACGCCATCTGCTCCTCGTCGTAGTCTGCCGACAGAAAACTCAGGTCCATCATCAGCCCCTGCCGGTACCGTTCCAACAGCCGTGTATACAGTTCCCGATTGAAGGCGGTAACCATCTGTTCGGGGGGCAGAACGGGTATGACCTGTTTGCAGTAATCCGGGTGGAGTATCAGGGTGCCCAGCAGACTCTCCTCTGCGTTAGCCGCCCGGGGATGGGCCGCCGCCTCCGGGTTAATCTGCCGTATCTCCTTGCTCTCCTGCCTCATTAGGTTGGGAAGTTGTTGCCGGGCAGCCGCCCGTTGACGGCCTCGGCGGTTACTCTGTACCTCCTGCAGAATCGCATCCTTGGAGATACCCAGCAGTTCGCTAATACGGGAGGCGTATACGTCCCGTTCCACCGGGCTGTCCAGTTCGGACAGCACCTTGGCGGCGTCCTTAAAGTACATAATCTTGCCGTTGGAGGACCGGATATCGTAGTGTTTCCCGATTTCCAGCAAACGATACTCCACCGCATTAGCGGAGTCGTCCAGCAGACGGCGAAACGCCTGAGGACCGTTCTTTTGAATAAACTCGTCCGGGTCCTTGCCGTCGGGGATACTGACCACACGCACGTCCAGGCCGGTCTTGCGCAGGTTGGTAATAGCCCGTTGGGTGGCTTCCCGTCCGGCCAGGTCGGCGTCAAAAATCAGATTGACCCGGTCGGCGTACCGGGCAATAAGTTGCACCTGCTCCTCCGGAAAGGCGGTACCCAGCGCCGCCACCGTGTTGGTAAATCCGGCCTGGTGCATGGCGATGGCGTCCATATACCCCTCGCATATGTTCAGTTCCTTGCCGGTGTTCTTGGCAAAGTTGAGGGCAAACAGGTTGCGCCGCTTGTTGTATACCAAGGTGTTTTCCGTATTGATATACTTGGGTTTGGTGTCGTCCAGCACCCGGCCCCCAAAACCCACCACAGCGCCGCGCACGTCAATAATGGGAATGATGACCCGGTTGCGGTACACGTCGTAATAGCCGCCGTTACGCCCCTTGGCGGCCAAAAAGGCTTCCTTGAGTTCTTCGGGGTAAAACCCTTTTTCCCGTAACGCTTTGATTAAAAAGTCCCAGCTGTTGGGCGCAAAGCCCAGACCGAAACGTTTAATGGTGCTGTCCGTATACCCACGGCTGTGATAGTAATCCAGCGCCACCTTGCCCTCCGGCCGATACAAGGTCTGGTGGAACAGCCGGGCGGCTTCCCGGTTGATCTCCAGTATGCGCATACGCATACGGGTAGTCTGCTCATTCTCCTGCCGGTTTTCCGGCATCTTGAGTCCGGAACGGTCCGCCAAAAACCGGACGGCGTCCATATATTCCAGACTCTCTATCTGTTTAATAAAGGTAATTACATCGCCGCCCACGTGACATCCAAAGCAATAGAAAGATGCCGTTTCCGGATAAACGGTGAAAGAGGCGGTCTTTTCTCCGTGGAAGGGGCAAAGGCCCACCAGATTCCGTCCCCGGCGGCGCAGGGGGACGTAGGAAGAAATGACGCTTTCCACGTCGTTACGGGCTACCAATTCCTGTATAAAACTGTCGGGTAACGCCATCCGGTCCCCCTCCTTTCCTGTCCTAATATCTTACAAAATCACCGACCAGCCACGGGGTATGTATAGGTCGTGATACACTTCTAACGCATAGTTGTCGGTCATACCGGCCACGTAGTCGCACACGGCCCTCTGCACCCCGTCCCGTTCCCGGATGAGCGCATATTCCTGCGGCAAGGCATCCGGGTGAGTGACGTAATGGTCAAACAGAGCGCATACAATACCGTCCACCTTGCTCTCCTCCACCTTGGCGGCAGAGTTTAAGTACAGGTACTGGTACATAAAGGTGTGTAGTTCTTCAAAGTACGGCTCCACCGCCGGGTCCATACGCACCGTATCGCTGCTGGCCCGAATCATGGCAGACACCAAGGTGTCAATACGGGTGGTGGTGCAATCCCCCAGCGCCAGATGAATCTCCATAGGGATATCTTCTTCCCGAAGAACACCGGCACGGATAGCATCGTCCATATCGTGGTTAATGTACGCGATCCGGTCGGCCCAACGGACGATGCGGCCCTCCAAGGTGGCCGCTTCCTCCCCTTTGGTGTGGTGGTAGATGCCGTCCCGCACCTCCCAGGTCAGGTTAAGGCCGCGTCCGGTGTTTTCCAGTTTTTCCACCACCCGTACGCTCTGTTCGTAGTGGCGGAAACCGCCCTCCACGCAACCGTTAAGACTGCGTTCGCCGGCGTGACCAAAGGGCGTATGCCCCAAGTCGTGCGCCAACGCCACCGCCTCGGTCAGGTCCTCGTTAAGCCGCAGGGCCCGGGCAATGGTCCGGGCAATCTGCGCCACCTCCAGCGTGTGGGTGAGCCGGGTACGGTAATGGTCCCCCTCCGGCGCCAGAAACACCTGGGTCTTATGCTTAAGACGGCGAAAGGACTTGCAGTGCAACACCCGGTCCCGGTCCCGTTGGTAGGCAGTACGGTAGGGGTGCGGCTCCTCGGGAATTTCCCGACCACGAGTGTCGGCGGAAAACGCTGCGCAAGGAGAAAGAATACTTCTCTCGGTATCTTCCCATACAGGATACGCCATCGCACAAAACCCCTTTCCTAAAAGACTTTCATTGTGTTATACGCACCAAATCGGCAAAATCCTCTAAAAAAACGAATTATTTATCAAAAGGTAACATCACCGTATGGTTGACCTGCACGGTCAACTGTCCGGCGGAACGGTCGGTCAAGGCGGTCTGTACGGCGCCGAGATTCTCCTCAGGCAGGGTGAAATGCACCGTCACCGCCTCGGCAAAGTCGGTGTCGGTGACCTGGCCACCGGATTGCATTAACAGGGACGGCACCCAACCGTATTGGGCATAGTCGCAGGTAATCTGCCCGGCAATGCAGGGGCGCATCACCACCACGCCGCCGGCATCCACCGCCAACTTAGCGGCGTGGGAATAGGCACGAACCAAACCGCCGCCACC
>JAZRMD010000211.1:0-2157 GCA_045647285.1 Acutalibacteraceae bacterium | reverse complement strand
AAACACATTGGTGGCCGGGTCGTCCCGGTCGTGGGATTCTTTACTGGTCCAAAGCTGGGCGGGAACGGTGCATGCCTTATCCGTAAAAACGGAAAACTGGGCGCCGTTGAGGATATCCTTAGTCAGCACATCTTCTTTCTGGATGCTGAAGCTGAACCGGGGTGCCAGGTTGAAGTACACCGCACAGTTGGACATGGAGCTGCCGCGCTCCAAATAGTAAAGGGTTAGTGTAAGCTCGCCTGCGCCAACACTTCTGAGGGTATTGGACAACGCTTCGTTTCTCACGCCGTTGATGGTCACAACGCCGGTGGAGAAGTTGATGTCGCCGCTTTCAATGCCGTGGATACCGCCTAAGTCCAGCACCAGCTTTCCGTCAACGAAGACCCAAACATCGTCGTCACCGGAGAACTTAAAGTGCATTTCCTTGCCGTAAACATCCAGGTTGCCATCGGTGCCGGGAGCGTTGGGCAGGTAGAAGTCAATGTCCACCGTCATTCCAAAGAAGAAGTTGGTTGCTACCCGGCTGTCCGCGCTGTTGGTAGCGTCGTACATATAGTGGGTAACGCCCGTATACTCGTTGTTTTTGCCGTTATAATGATAAGTAGCAGGGGCTCTTCCGTTTGTGTTGGTGTAGGGAGAGTTGAAGGGCAGGAAGTCAGAATACTTACCGGCGCCATCTGTTGTGGAGGAAACCGTGGTCTGCTCCAGATAATCGTAGACATAGAACCGCTGCTCGCTGCGATTATAGGAAGCGGCATTTCGCTCCGAGTCGTAGTAATAATAACCGTAATGAGGGTCCGTGGGATCTGTGCAAAGCTGGAACAAATGGTCCGCAGTACCCAGATATTCCTTGCCAATAACCTCTACATCCGGGTCAAAGAGCAGACTTTCAATTCTGTCATTGTACAGACCGCTGTAAACGCTGCCCGCATTCGTAGGATAATGGGGACCGGGATTGTTAACGCCGTTGGGATAGGTAATATCGTTGCTCTGGTCCCAGTCACGAAAAATATAATTGAGGGTACTTTGACCGCTGTAGGGGCTGTTGCCGTTGGTGAGCAAACGCCAGGTTTCCGTGTGGCTATTGCTACCGAAACTCACATCCGCCCGGGATGAAAGCGCATTGAACAGCACACCGTAGTCAAACATCCGGGTAGTAATAAAATCCTTGGTACTGACCGTATTTACCGCCTGGGCATTGAACTCACCAATGTCATAGCTGCTTGCCACCCAGTCGGCATAAAACACCGTATTGCCGTTGATGACCACTTTCGTACCGGGATCGTAGTAGCGGTTGTTGACCACATCATACCAGCCCCGGATCTTATAGCTGTATTCCGAAGGAGATGTCCACTCCTCCGGGAGGGTGAAAGTCGTGCCACCCACCACAGTGTAACGCAGGTTGGGAGCATCGCCGTAGGACATCATGCCGCCATTGGTACCGTCCAGCCAAACTGTGTAGTTGGCAGCTCTGGCATACTGATAATTGTTATTACTGTCTCCTGCCGCAAAAGTGCTGATAGGCTGGGGCAGGTACATTTGGGTGACCACATTTTCAATCAGGTAGCCGCCCTCGCTATCGATGGTCATGACCTTCCACAAAAGCAGCTCCGGAACCTGCGTCTCTGTGTAGATGCCCCCATCCTCACCCAATCGGATCGGAACATACTCGCCGTAGCCGTCCATGGCGTAGTAGCCGGATTCGTCCTGCAGGTACACCACCAGGCAATTGCCGTCCATGAACAGTTCCTGGCTGTAGACCTCCGCCTGGGCGATCAGCTTGGTGCCCTCACGGCTCTGGATGGAAACATCGGTCGGAATCTGTCCGTAACCCATGATGGCACTGTCGCTGATGAAGTATTCCACTTCCGCCACCGCATCCTCCACATCGCCTGCGATAGCCTTGATGCGACCCTCCGTCACATCGGTGACGATGGCTACGCCGTCGGCCACGTCGTCGCCGTTTTGGTCAAGGAACAAAAGATTGCCTCTTGCCGGGGCAAATTCAAAGGCCCAGGCAAAGTAACCGGCTTCCTCCCAGGCAATCCGCAATGGTTCGGGTCCGCCGCTGACCGGCAGTTCCTGGGTGCCGCTGTAGTTCAGGCAGAAGCTGACAAACATGGTCTGCCAGCTACCGTAGGGGTTGCCATACCACTG
>JAZRMD010000210.1:0-3838 GCA_045647285.1 Acutalibacteraceae bacterium | reverse complement strand
CTCCCTGTCGGTGTGCACCGACAGGGAGTTCTTTTATTGGAGCCTTTTGGCGTGGCCCCCCGTTCTACTGGGGGAAGATAAAAGAATGGAGCGATCTCTAGCCTCCCTTTGTCAGGGGAGGTGGGAGCGGGTTTGCCGCGGGGACACGGGGAGTTTCGTTATCTCTCCCTCAGTCCTCGCTGACCCTCGGACAGCTCCCTCGTCAGAGGGAGCCGAGAAAAGCGGAGCACATTACCCGTTTACCGGTGGTTATGATTGCGTGAGGAGGGAAAAAGGGGATTATCCTTGGCTAGACGATATCCGCTTCGTGCAATACCACGCCGGCGGCGGTCAAACGGTCTTGCAAGGCAGACACGTCCAAGGCGGTCATATCCTGTCCCATAGCGGCGGCGGTGCCGGCAGCCTGTCCGCTGACGGCGCAACAAGGGATCACGCGCATAATGTCCCACATTGCATCGGTGACCGAAGTGCACCGTCCGGCGCACAGCAGATTTTTGACCTGTCTGCTATAGAGGGTGCCAAAAGGTACCTCGTACACCGGGCCGCGCTTGCGCCAGTCGCTGACCATGCCTATGGACGAGGGGATGCGGATATGCTGTTCGTCGTCGCTTTGGGTATACTCCCCCACCAGCCGACGGGTCATACGGTACTGGGGTATGGACGCCATATTGACCGGCCACAGGGTGGGGTCATACTCACGCTTACGTAAAAAATCCTGCATGGTAGCCTGATGGGAAAGGTGCACAAACTCGCTAATCTCTTCCCCGGTCAGTCCTACGTAATGCTGACGGGCGGCGTCCGGGTGGTTTAACTCCTGCAGGTGATAGCCTTGGGCACCGGCATAATAATACCATGCGGACACCCGATTGCCCCGGCTGTGGGTGGTGGTAGGAGCACCGGCCATATACGCTACGTCCGCATCACCGGTAGCGTCCACCACCGATCCAACAGCATAGGCGCAGCGGCCGGACTTGTTCTCGGTCAACAGGTGGGCGATCCGACCGTCCTGCATATCCACCCCCACCACGTAGGTGCCGTACAGAATATCTACCCCGGCAGACCGCAACCGGTCCTCCACCTGTATGGCAAAGAGATGCGGATTGTACTGCACCTGAAAACGGGGGGCGTTCTCGTTGCGTTCTCCTTCCCCGTCCAGCCAGTTAGCCGGATACATACGCTCTGCACCGTGGATGACGGACAGACGCAACAGTTCTTCAGCGATACCATAAGACACCTGTCGCCCGTAACCGTCGCACAGGGGCAGATATATGGTCACGTTGCCGGCGGTGCCCAGACCGCCCAGCACGTATTGTTTCTCTAACAGGAGTACCCGTTTGCCCATGCGGGCGGCAACTAACGCAGCCGCAATACCGCCAAATCCACCGCCGCACACCGCCACGTCGTAGGTGGCACGGATGGGGGTACGCAAGGTTTCCAGAATGTGCATAACATCACCTCAAGGTCATTATAGCATGGGGACCGGAAGATGCAAGAGAAATTAATCGTAGGAGAAATTAAATGCGCACGGACACCCGTAAACGGGTCATGTGCTCCGCTTTTCTCGGCTCCCTCTAACGAGGGGAGGCAAGAGATCGCTCCGTTCTTTTATTTTTCCCAGTAGAACGGGGGGTCACGCCGAAAGGCACCAAAAAAATACCGCCCACCGAAGGGCCGTGGGCGGGAGGGGGTCTAACTTAGATAAAGAGACCGGGATCCAGATCGATGTCGCCGTCGTCTTTGCCGGCGGAGCCGGAAATCATCTCCGTCAGTTCATAGCGGCGAACATCCAGCTCAGGAGCGATATACTGTTTTTTCATTCAATTCACTCACCTTTCTTGATGTTTCGCCTAATTATTCGGCGGGAGCAGGCTGCTCTTCGGTGAACCAGTTGGGACGCTTAGACTCCTCAATAGACTCGTAGATGCTCTGAGAAGAGAAGCTTACGCTGGTGTCACTGTAGATGTAGTAGTCGCGGCCTTCAATAACCACTCTGGCAAAGGAACGGGCCACAAAGTCAACACCCTTGATCTCCTTGGTCACACCCTTAACCAGAATGGTGTATGTGACCAGGCCAGAGGCGGTGTCGTACTTCCAGTACTTATCAAAGTTATCGGTGGTCGAGACCTTGCCGGCCAGACCCTGCTCCGTAGTGGTGTCAACGGTCAACTCACGGCCATTGAGCTTCTTAACGGAGCCGAGCAGCAGACCACGCTCCACGACGGGATAGGCCACACCGTTGAGCATGATGCTGTCCATAGTGGCGGTCTCCGCATCGGAGGAGTAGGTGGCGGCTACACGGAAGGCGGTCTTCTCAACGAGTTGATCGCCAACCATCTCCGTATAGATGGCAGAGCCCTTTTCGGCAACGATGTTGTCCTTACCGGCACCCTTCACGTACTGGAAGGCGCTGGCAATGGGCTGCATCTTCTTCTGGGCCAGTACACCGGGGGTGATGGTCAGATCATCCAGGTAGAAGACCACGGGGCCGCCGATGGTACCATCCCATCCGCCTTCCTTACCGTGACCGGTATGGCAGATACCCAGGATCAGGTGATCGTCTTCCGAGATGTTCTCGTTGTCCACGGTAAAGGTATGGGTGACCTTGACCCAGTTGTTATAGGTGGTCTCGGGCAAGGAAGCAACATCCAACCGAGAGCTGAACGGATAGTAGTTGGGCTCGCACACCTTGTTGGTGTCCTTAAAGCCGGAGTTCTGAATACCGCCATCAGCGTTCACGTTGGTCGTATTAAGCTCGGCGTTGTCATCCAGACCGGCAACCCAGTAGAACAGGGCCGGAATATAGGTGCGGTCGGTGAAGTACAGGTAGAAGGACAGGGTGTAGGTGTTGCCGTTCTTGACGCGAATGGCTTTGCCGTTGTCGTCCTTGAGGACGATCTGGGCACGGGTGTTACCATTCTGGGAGCCGGAAGAGGAGACCTTGACGGAATGGGCACCGTTGTAGGCCACATCCGCAGAAACCGTAGCCTTGAACTGAGAATCGTTGCGCACATCCACGTCAGCACCGGTCTCGTAGGACTCAAAGCCAACGGTGTTGGCGGCGGACAGGGTGGGCTCATCCTGCAACTTCTGCACCATAATGTCGTCGATGTAGATGGGGGCTCTGCTGTTGTTACCCATACCGATACGCAGGACGCCATCGGTGGCCTTGGAAGCATCGGTCAGGGTGATGTTCTTGAGCAGTACGGTGTGGGCGATCCACTGGAATCCGCCCTTAATCGACAAGTCAGTGAATTCCGCCTTGCCTTCAAAGCCACTCTGCACCTTACCAAAGGCCGTGCTGCCTTCGCCGGTGCCAATGACGTACTGGCTCTTATCCACAACGCCGGTGGCGTTGGTGGCGGCGATCCAGGTGTTGAAGGAGTAATCCTTGTCGTAGACGGGGGCCAGCACCTTCATGGTGATGCGGTAGGAAGCACCCTCCTCCAACTTGACGGGAACACCGTAGTAGTCGGTGACGGTGAACTGGGCACGGGAGTTGCCGCCCCAGTCACTGGCCAGCTTGAGAGACTTGCTACCGTTGGCGGTAATGTTCTGGTCAGCAGAAACGACAGCGGAGTTTTCGCTAGCGCTGCTCAGATTCAGGCTCTGATCCACATCCAGCTTCTCGAAGTTCATGCTGGCCGTCTCGGTAGTCACGTGCTCGTAGATGGAGATATTGTCCACATACACGTAGGTCTTGTTTTCGATATTCTGGAGACCCAGGAACAGGACCAGCTTGTTGTCTGCAACAGCGGCCATGTTGCCGTTGGCCTTGACAGCAGGGATCTCCAGGGTCACTTCCTGCCACTGGCCGGCCACGAGGTCGATCGGATAGCTG
>JAZRMD010000209.1:0-11452 GCA_045647285.1 Acutalibacteraceae bacterium | reverse complement strand
CTTTTCGTCGCCCTCAGTGGTCTCCAGCATAGGCAACAGCACAGAGGAAGCATTGATGAGAGCGACGCCACCGCCGGCAACCAAACCCTCCTCCACGGCAGCCTTAGTAGCAGGCAGAGCATCCTCGATGCGGAGCTTCTTCTCTTTCATCTCCACCTCGGTAGCAGCACCGGCCTTGATAACGGCCACGCCGCCGGCCAACTTAGCCAGACGCTCGTGCAGCTTCTCACGATCAAAGTCGGAGGTAGAATCCTCGATCTGCTTACGGATCTGGCCCACGCGACCCTTGATGAGTTCGGGGTCACCGGCACCGCCAACGATAACGGTGTTTTCCTTAGACACCTTAATCTGACGGGCGCGGCCCAGCAGAGATACGGAAGCGTCCTTCAACTCAAGGCCCAGCTCTTCAGAGATGACCTGGCCACCGGTGAGGATGGCGATATCCTGCAACATATCTTTGCGGCGGTCACCAAAGCCAGGAGCCTTAACGGCTACGCAGGTGAAAGTGCCACGCAGACGGTTAACGATAAGAGTGGACAGAGCTTCGCCTTCCACGTCTTCCGCTACGATGAACAGTTTCTTGCCAGACTGCAGGATCTGCTCCAACAGAGGCAGAATGTCCTGAATGTTGGAAATCTTGCGGTCGGTAATGAGCAGGTAAGCATCGTCAATAACCGCTTCCATCTTATCGGTGTCGGTCACCATATAAGGGGTGATATAACCACGGTCAAACTGCATACCCTCGACAACCTCGGTATAGGTCTCGGCAGTCTTGGACTCTTCAACGGTAATAACGCCGTCCGCAGATACCTTTTCCATGGCCTCGGCAATCAACTTACCGATTACGGCATCCGCCGCGGAAATGGTGGCGGCAGAAGCGATATCTTCGGTGCCGCTAACCTTCTTGGAGTTGGCCTTAACCGCCTCAACGACCGCATCCACAGCCGCCTGAATTCCCTTCTTGACGCCCATGGGGTTAGCACCGGCCGCCACATTCTTCATACCCTCACGGATAAGTGCCTGGGCTAACAGGGTAGCGGTAGTCGTACCGTCACCGGCCACGTCGTTAGTCTTAATGGATACTTCCTTAACCAGCTGGGCACCCATATTTTCAAAGGCGTTATCCAGTTCGATCTCCTTGGCGATGGTTACACCGTCATTGGTGATGAGGGGAGCGCCGAACTTACGGTCCAGCACCACGTTACGGCCACGGGGACCGAGGGTGATCTTAACGGTGTTCGCCAACTGGTCAACACCGGCCTGAAGCGCTTTACGGGCGTCTTCGCCGTACAGAATCTCTTTAGACATAATACTTACCTCCTATAAATACCGACAAACGGATTAGTCAACCACAGCCAGGATGTCATCCTGACGGACAATGATATACTCTACGCCGTCCAGCTTGACTTCGGTGCCGCCATACCGGTTGATGAGTACCTTGTCGCCCACGTTCACATACATCTTGATGTCCTTGCCCTCAACGTTACCGCCGGGACCGACAGCGATTACTTCAGCCACTTGGGGCTTCTCCTTAGCTGCACCGGCGAGAATGATACCACTCTTAGTGGTTTCTTCCGCCTCAACAAAACGGATAACCACACGATCTGCCAAAGGTTTGATGGTCATAATGATTGCCTCCTAAAATTTACCGGATGACCGGATTTTTACAAGATTTAGCACTCTTTGCTTATGAGTGCTAAATCTATTGTAACCACTTTTTCAAAAAAATCAATACCAAAATGAAATTTTTTCCGACTTTTTACAAATTATTTACAAAAGAACTGCTTCTGCAGTCCTCTTTTGTGCCGCTATCGAAGCCGGAATTACAAAGCGGTACGAGCCGGGGACCACAGAAAAGTGCATTTGACTGCGACTGGAGCATTCGCCATCCACCGTAAAATAGGTGGGCTTATCCAGAGTAACCGTCATAGAACGACCACGCAGATGTTCGCAATATGCCAAGTCGTCATAATCGCCGGCTTTGTACTTGGACAAGAACTTAAGTATGCGGAAACGGCTGATCTTCTTAACTAACACAAAGTCCAGCAGCCCATCGTTCTCTACTGCGTGAGGGGCACCGTGATAACCGCCACCGTAATACTGTCCGTTAGCCGCCAACGCAATCAAATACTTGCCCCGACGACGGATGGTTTCCCCTTCCCCCTCGATCACAATATCCATCTCATCTCCTATGGGATGGAAAAACACGTCTACGATGGCCAACTCATAAGCCAGAGAACCACCCACACCGGGCAGGTGCTTATAGTTGCTCATCTTAGCCGCCACCTTAGCATCCATACCGATGGCCGCTATGTTAAGCGACAGCACACCGTCGCAATCCACCGCATCCACCGGCACCGCCGTACCCTCAATCAAGTCCGGCAGGTTTAAGAACGCTTCTTTGCCGCCAAAAACACGCACATAATCATTACCGGAGCCGCAAGGAACAACGGTCAATTCCACCGGAGAGCCAGGCGGCATACCGTTGGCTGTTTCTTGCAACGTGCCGTCGCCGCCACACGCATACAGACGGGCCGGTTTACCCTCAGCGCACACCGCCGCCGCCACCTCAGTGGCGTGACCGGCGTGGGTCGTTTCCACTATGGTGTACTCCTCCTGGGGATGAGAGGCAAAATATTGTTCAATCTGACTACGTAGAGAAAGAGCGCCTTGCGCCTTACCCGCCATGGGATTCAGTATAAATATATGCCGCATAAACATCCTCCTTGAGCACCAAGCACTCATCCATTATTTATAGTACATATATAACTGGCATTTAAGCATTCCGTTATACAGCTTGCGCCGTTTATCCGCCGGGCGGTCAAAATGGGTCTCAAACTCTTCGTCGGGACTGATGATAGCGTAACTCCAACCCGGTTTCGGCACAAACACCTTACCCATAACCCTGTAAAGGTCTTGCGCTTCACGGACATTTAGCATACGTTCGCCGTAAGGCGGGTTGCACAGCACCGTGCCAGTATCGGCATCAGGAGTAAAATCGCGCAGATCCTTGTAGGAGGCGGTGACACAATCCGCAACACCGGCTTTTTCAGCATTTTCCCCTACCAATCGCAACACTTCACGGTCAATATCGCCGCCCACCGCACGAAAATCGGTGTCACGAATAAACTCCTTAGCTCGTTCCCGTTCAGATGACCAGATGGATTGTGGGACGCTGTCCCAATGCATAGCCGAAAACGCGCGACGGATACCGGGAGCAATCCCTCTGGCCGCCAACGCCGCCTCTATAAGCAAAGTGCCCGAGCCGCAACAAGGGTCACATACCAGTTGCGCCCGTCGGGCGCGTACCACGTCCACAATGGCCGCAGCAAGTGTTTCCTTAATCGGGGCGCCGCCAGAATTAGCACGATAGCCACGTCTATGCAATCCGGCGCCGCTGGTATCCAACAGCATAGTTACGCTGTCTTTCATAATGGTAAACTGCACTTGGCACTTGCTTCCGGTCTCATTAAGAAAACGGGTGCCGTGTGCTTGACGCAGACGCTCAACGATTGCCTTTTTGGTAATCGCCTGACAATCCGGGACGCTATGCAACTGGGAATTCAGCGACCATCCCTTAACGGGAAACGCATCCGCACGGCCCACAAACCGTTCCCAAGGCAATGCACGGGTACCCTCAAACAATTCATCAAAGGTAATGGCGTGAAAGGACCCCATGACGATCTGTATACGCTCTGCGTAACGGGAAGAGATGTTGGCACGAGCCAGTATCTCCAACGGACCGGAGAACAGGACGCGTCCATTCTCCGGCCGCACGTCGTCTGCGCCAAGACGACGCAATTCATCCGCCAATATGCCTTCTATTCCAAACAGACAAGGGGCACAATAGGTAAACGTTTCTGCCATAGCGTTTTTCCTTTTCTATCAAAATTATAGCACGCAAGACGCGTGACGAGTCACGTGGCATCCTACGTTAACGGCCAAGGGCAATCCAGCAATGTGAGTAGGTGCCGTTTCCACCATTACCGCCAAAGCGGTAGTCTTGCCACCAAAACCCTGCGGTCCAATACCCAATTCGTTAACCGCAGTCAGTATATCCCGTTCTAACGCAGCGTAATACGGGTCATCGTTAGCTACCGATACCGGTCTGCACAACGCTTTTTTGGCCAGATACGCCACCTGCTCAAAATCACCGCCAATACCAACGCCCAACACCAACGGCGGACAAGGGTTACTACCCGCTTCACGCACCGCATCGCACACGGTACGAATAACCGTCTGCCGATCGGCGGCCGGAGTAAGCATATACAAGCGACTCATATTTTCGCTTCCAAATCCCTTAGGCGCCACCGTAATCTCACATTGGTCACCCGGTACGATTTCTAAATGCAGAATTGCCGGCGTATTATCGCCGGTATTGATCCGTCGCAACGGGTCGCTTACCACCGAACAACGCAGACGCCCCTGTGTATATCCAGCTGCCACACCATCGCTGACGGCCTGACGAAGGTCGCCGCCCACGATATGCACCTCTTGGCCTAGACGGATAAAAACCACCGCCATACCCGTATCCTGGCAGATGGGCAGACCCATCTCGTCAGCGGCATTGAGGTTATCGCAGATATCCGCCATAACCGACGCCGCCAGACCGTCTTCTTTTGCTACGGAACAACGCAGACAGGTCGACAGATCCGCCGGCAACCGGCAGTTCGCCTCTATACACAGCCGACATACCGCTTCGGTTATATGGCAGGTCAACAACTCACGCATCTGCGTCACTCCTTTCTACAAAAAAAGAGGGAACCGCACTCTCCGATGGCGGAGAAAATGTGTTCCCCCAAATGGTTATGCTTATTGCTGTCCGCCCCGGGGCGTCTTGCGTGTAAAACCGCCGTGTTTACTATCCATAGAGCGTTTAAGGTCCGAGAACTTCTCGTCGCTGGTGGCCTTAAAACGGCTCATCATATCCTCAAAGTTATCACTACGGGAGGCAGAAGACGTCCATTCCACGTCGTCCGGACGCCCGGAGAACGCAGGCCGGCGACTTGCCGCCGGTCTTGCCGGAGACGGAGGGGCCGCCTTCTTGATGGACAGACTGATCTTACCATCGTCGCCAATGCTCAGCACCTTCACCTTGACAACCTGTCCCTCGGTCACAAAGTCGCGAATCTCCTTCACGTATGTGGGCGCTACCTCCGAGATATGTACCATACCTGTTTTTTTGTCAGGCAACTCCACAAAAGCGCCAAACTTAGTGATACCGGTAATCTTGCCTTCAAGAACTGCTCCTACCTCAACCTGCATAAACCTCAAATACTCCCTGTTTGACAAAATAATCAATTACTGGCGTAGATATACACCTGGTCATCGTTTTCTACGTAACCGTTGTCACGCAACTGCTGTGTCTGCCCTTCCGACGTTTGCAGATTTTGCAACTGAACACCCAAATCCTCATTCTGGATGCCCACTACCTCAATCTGCTGTTTCAAAGAATCCAACTGACTTTGTTGAATGTCTATCTGCATATACAGCTGAACCATCTTCACAAACAACAAGGCGGCAAACGCAACGAGAACAAGCGACAGCAAGATCCGCATTTTTTTACTAGTACGCTTCGCCTTTCTCATACCGTCACCCCCTTGTCTATTATATATAAATGTATACCGAGAACATTGTACATTGTTCTCGCGTTAATTTCAAGAGTTTTTTTCAAAAATCCCTCTTTTTTGAGAATTTTTTGACCTGCTTTTGCTCCAAAACCGCTTTTGTGCGCTCCAAACCTTACTTAAGAGCGACCAAATGACCTTCGCACCGGTGTACAGAATATGGTCCAACCACTTGATTCCAACTCCGATATTACGACGCATCGTGTAGATGCACCAACGCAAGGCACGACCAACGCTGTAATGCTCCGCCGCCATCCCCAATCCGCTACCGGCAAAGAGCAGAGGATGCATCTTGCCGTCGGTAATCGCCAAAGCACAAAAAAACGTTATCAATGCCGCTACCAGACCAAACAGTGCATCCCTGATAAAAACGGCCGGACGCGTATTCCGTCGCCCAGCCGCAAAGAACATGTCGTACACAACGCCTAACAGCAATCCCACGCCACCGCTTTGCACCAACATAGCAATCTGCTGTTGACCGGTCCACTCCATAACCATCACCCTAACGAAACAGGCGGCTGAAAAATCCGCCTTCTGCACGCGCCGTATATGCCAACGAATCGATGCGCCCCTCTACCGAAAAGGAACCGCTTTCCAGATCCAACCGACGAATGTGCAAACTACTGCCACTTATTGTCAACTCACCATAAGAAGTGTACGCTTTCACTATGGTATCGTCAAAGCTCTGTACGTCTTCCACCCCACTCATTTCCAGTTGATTGCGATCCTGCAATATCAACTGATGAGGCATCGTCCTGACCGTACTCTCACGCCGATCCACACCGCATCCCTCCAACCGATTTGGTAGAGTATATGCGGCACCGCAGTAGCATTATACCTTAGGACCGATTCCGACTATCATTTACGGCAGCAATTCGTACAAAAGGGCGGCATCGTTTTTGGCCACCGTTTCCTGTACCGTTACCACTCGTGCCTTCAGCTCCCTAGTGCCCATCGTAATGGTGATCACGTCGTCCACCTTGATATCGTAAGAAGCACGCGCCACCTTGCCGTTAACCAGCACCTTACCGGCGTCGCAGGCTTCATTCGCCACGGTGCGCCGTTTAATCAATCGGGACACCTTCAAATATTTATCCAATCGCATCGTATTCCTCCACGAGAAAAGCCGCCCGATAGACGGGCGGCTTTACGGTAACTAATAATTACTTTACGGCGTTCTTCAGAGCCTGGCCAGCCTTGAAGACGGGCTGCTTGGAAGCAGCGATCTTGATGGTCTCCTTGGTCTGGGGGTTACGGCCGGTACGAGCAGCACGCTCACGAACCTCAAAAGTACCAAAGCCAATCAGCTGAACCTTGTCACCCTTAGCGAGAGCGCCCTCAATGGAGCAAATAACGGCGGCAACGGCCTTTTCGGCATCCTTCTTGGAAATCTGGGCCTTTTCGGCAACAGCAGCGATGAGTTCTACCTTGTTCATAACGATATACCTCCAAAAAATTATATTCCAGCGGAAATTCCGCAAGTGGATAGTAGTATAGGGCTCTGTCCAAGCCCTTGTGATAAATATACTCCTTTTGCCAGAGTTTTGCAAGGGGCAACAGCACATTTTGTGTGTTTAACAAAAAATCTTATCGGTTTTCTGTACAAAACACCCAACAAATCCCGTGGTTTTACCCAATATGGCTCAATAGAAGGTGGCAACCTCATTATCCGGAGCTATGGTTTCCGTCACAGTAACGGCCGTCAGCACGGGGCCTATACGACCGTAACACGGATGTTCACTAATGCAAATAGAGGCTTCCAGACACACCCATTGTTTACTCTGCAAGGTGGCCGCATCCGGCCAATCGCACACCAAACCGGCAAAGCGAATATCGTCGGCACAGCAGGTCATCAGAGGACGGCCAATAATGAAACTGTCATCCGGAATGGTGCTATCTCGCACCACCTGTCCCTTAAACCGCACACATTTACCGTCGTAGCTGTTTAACTCTTCCGACAAATCACGATACCACAATGCATAATCTTTGTCATCCACCTCAATGACCGCCGCATCCTTATCAAACGGCAACGGGTCCTCAATGTCATCATATTCCACGTCGTCTCCACCGTGGTCGTAGGCGATATCCGGTCGGCGACTAATGCCCCGGACGATCTTGTGAAGCGGCATTTTATCCATAGAGCGAGGCATACGGTTAAACACCACCAGCTCAGGGGTGTTTAACTTGTCCACCGTCAGATTACGCATATTGGTGTTGTACATAAGATAGGTGTTAGCATCTGCAAAGGTCATCTCCTGATACACCACCCAATTTTTGGGCATATTATCAAACAACTGTTGCAGCAACCACATACCGTTATATTCCACCAAAACCCGTTGCACCCGGTGTTTCTTCTGCAAAGAGGTCAACACGGTGGCAGACAGCTTTTCCGGTCGGTCAATCACTTCAACAAAGACGTTTTTACCGTAAAACCGGGATGGGTCCGGCTCACACTCCCCTTCTTCACACATAAGCCACAAGGTGCGTTCCCCCTTGTTAAACCTCGGGTCCTCCAGGGTGCTCTGGATAAAGGTAGTCTTGCCAGCGTCTAAAAAACCGGTAAACAAATACACCGGTATCTCCATCATTAATCCACTCCTTTATGCTTGTTAGTGAGCAATCCCGAACAGTTCTGCTAGTGCGTGTTCGCAAATGTCCGCACCGATAACGCACAAGCGGCCAATCACGTCAGCTCCGCCGAGCCGTACGTCTGCCTCGCCGGGAACGTAATCAAAATGAATCCATTGGCCGTCCGCCCCGGCAACGATACCCTTCGCACGTAAGACGGTGCCATACGTATCCTCGTTTTCGAGTGCCTTCAAGAACGAGTGTATCTCATCCACAAAATAGGACTTGGTGGTTTCCACCCCCCAACTGGTAAACACATCATCAGCGTGATGATGGTGGTGGTGCTCGTGGTCGTGGTGGCATTCCTCACCGTGGTGGTGGTGGTCGTGGTGACACTCTTCACCGTGGTGGTGGTGGTCGTGGTGACACTCTTCACCGTGGTGGTGGTGCTCGTGGTGGCACTCTTCACCGTGGTGGTGATGCTCGTGGTGGCACTCCTCATCGTGGTGGTGATGCTCGTGGTGGCACTCCTCATCGTGGTGGTGATGCTCGTGGTGGCAACCGCAAGTAGGACACACGGTATCTGCTTCCAACTCATCCAACTGACTTTGCAAAGTATGAGCACCTTCCATAGCCGCCACAATCGCGCTTCCCGTCAGCATAGGCCAAGGAGTCGTAATAATGGTAGCGTTCCCATTGGTTTCGCGCAACAAACGGACACACGCCTCCAACTTTGTCGGGTCCATACCGTCGGTACGACTCAGCACGATACAACCGGCATTGGCAATCTGGTCATTATAGAATTCACCAAAGTTTTTGCTGTAAATTCGGCATTTGGAGGCATCCGCGATAGTTGTGAAGCTGTTAAGCTTTACAACTTCCGATTCCACGCTTTTTACCGCGCGGATCACATCGCTGAGTTTTCCCACGCCGGACGGCTCTATCAGAATGCGATCCGGGGAAAAATCGTCCAACACTTTCTGCAATGCCTCGGTAAAATCCCCCACCAGGCTACAGCAAATGCACCCGGAGTTCATCTCGGTTATCTCCACGCCGGCTTCCTTAAGAAATCCGCCGTCAATACCGATTTCGCCAAATTCGTTCTCAATCAGCACCAGTTTCTCTCCGGAAAACGCTTCGGCAATCAGCTTCTTAATCAGCGTCGTTTTGCCGGCGCCCAAAAATCCGGAAAATACGTCTATCTTGGTCAACACAATCATTTCCTTTCGCACAAACATTATTACTTTTGCATTTTAGCACGGACAGGCTGAATTTTCAACCGTATTTCTCCTATAATCCTACGAAAATCGCATATTTTACATAAATACAATTGACAATCTTCGCTGTTTTTCAACAACTCACACGAAAAGGTGAAAAAATCAAAAAATCGGTTGATTTTTTTAAGGAAATTGTGGTAAAATAAGGAAAGAGGGTTTACGGTTCTTGTGATTCTAAACGGAGGAAAATTATGTCCATTGATCTGCACTGCCACACAAAAATATCCGACGGCTCCATTGGCGTTGAGGAACTCTTAGCCATAGCCAAACGCAGAGGGCTTTCTGCCGTTGCCATTACCGACCACGATGCGGTAACCGGAGCCACGCGTGCCACTATGATCGGCAAGCGTCTGGGAATTGATGTGATTCACGGTGTGGAATTTTCCACCTATGACAAGGCAAGAGGCAACGCCGCGCACATACTGTGCTATCTGTGTGACAGCCCGGATCGTCTGGAGGGCACCTGCCGCAAGATGGCCATTGCCCGGCGTACAGCCGCTACCGAGATGTTACGCAAGGTAATGCGCTACTATCCCATTGTGCCGGATTCCGTTACCCGTTGTGCTGCCGGTTGTGCAACGATATATAAGCAGCACATCATGCACGCCTTAGTTGACGCCGGTTACGCCGATTCATTTTATGGCGAAACCTATCAAAAACTGTTTGACCGGGATAACGGCATCGCACGTGTTAACGTGGAGTATCCAGACGTATACGAGATTGTGGAGTTGATACATAGCGCCGGCGGACTGGCGGTGTTAGCGCATCCTTGCTCCTATCGTAACGAAGAATTGATGCAGGAACTGACACAGAAAAACCTGCTGGACGGTATAGAAGTGTGGCACCCCGACCATACTGCAGATGATAAGACACGCTTGTTGGCCTTTGCGCAGAACAACAACCTACTAACCACCGGTGGTACCGATTTTCACGGTATGTACGCACACACCCCTCGCCCCCTCGGAAACAGCGAGGTGCCGGACGACATTCCTCAACGGATGCGCACCTACAAAGCCCGTAAATCACGCTAACGTCAGAACAGGAGAATGATTATGGCTTTTCAGTATCGTACCCAAGGCGTATGTTCCCGTACTATTGCCTTCGATATCGTGGACGGCAAGGTCACCAACGTTCACTTTGACGGCGGTTGCAACGGCAACACCCAAGGCATTGCCCGTCTGGTGGAAGGTATGCCTGTGGAAGAAGCCATCCGCCGTCTGTCCGGCATTACCTGCGGATTTAAGAGCACGTCCTGTCCGGACCAACTTTCCAAAGCCCTGATTAAGGCTCTCGAAGAAGCAAAATAATCACCCTTTATGCTGTTGCAGTTGTCTGTAACAGCATTTTTCCTATCCAAGGAGGTGTTTTTATGGATATACCGGCTTTGTTTCGGGAGAGAATCCAATCCCTTCCACGCCAATTATGGTCACAATTTGCAGACGCCTATCAGCAACCGTTAAGACGGGGGTTGCGAGTGAATACAAGCAAGATAAGTGCGGTCGATTTCCTTGCGCTTTTTCCTCACCCTTTGACGCCGTCGCCTTTTTGCGCAGAAAGTTTTTATCTGGACGCCGACCATAAGGCCGGCAGCGACCCACTGCATCACGCCGGGGCTTACTATATGCAGGAGCCGTCCGCATCGTCCGCTGTAACCGTACTCGACCCTCGTCCCGGCGAACGGGTGCTGGACCTATGCGCCGCACCGGGAGGAAAAAGCACGCAGATACTGGCGGCACTAGGTGGAAACGGACTGCTGTGGAGTAACGAATACGTCACTGCAAGAGCTAAGATCTTACAACAGAACATAGAGCGAATGGGTAGCCGCTGTACGGTCATATCCAACAACGACACCGGTGCGCTGTGTCAAGCACTTGCCGGATATTTTGATGCCGTACTGGTGGATGCGCCCTGTTCCGGAGAAGGCATGTTCCGCAAGGAGCCGCAAGCGCTGGATTGCTGGAGTCTTGACAACATCAACCT
>JAZRMD010000208.1:0-2265 GCA_045647285.1 Acutalibacteraceae bacterium | reverse complement strand
CCCCCAGTCAGCTTCGCTGATAGCCCCCATTCGACAAGGGGGCCTTTTTGTCCTCGTCGGTTATCCGTCCTCCGTCATCTGATAACGGTTTGCCTGGGTGGTGAACAGCCGGTGATACTTGCCGCCCAGAGCCATCAGTTCCCGGTGGGTTCCCTGTTCCGCCACCTGTCCGTTCTCCAATACCACCACCTGGTCGGCGGTGGTGGCGCTGGACAGCCGGTGTGACACGAATATACTGGTCTTGCCCTCTCTCAACCGGTCAAACTGGCTGTAGATCTCCTGCTCAGCAATGGCGTCCAGGGAGGCGGTGGGCTCGTCCAGTATGAGGATGTCCGCATCCCCGTAGAATGCCCGGGCCACCGACAGCTTCTGCCATTGACCCACCGACAGCTCCTTACCGTCCTGCTCAAACAACCGGGTCAAGGGGGTATCGTATCCATCGTCCCAGTCCTCAATAAACCCGTTGGCTCCGGCGTGTTGGGCGGCGGCACGGATTTCCCCGTCGTCCCGGGGACGGTGAATATCGCCAAAGGCGATGTTGTCCCCGGCGGACTGGGCATACCGCCCAAAGTCCTGGAAGATAATGCCGTACAGTCCGTACAACGCTTGCAGGTCGTACTCCCGTATATCCCGGCCATCCAGCAGGATGACCCCCTCGGTGGGGTCGTACAGCCGGGTAATCAGCTTAATGAGGGTGGTCTTACCGGCACCGTTGAGGCCCACCAAGGCCACCGTGTCCCCGGCCTTAATGGTCAGGTCCATCTGCCGTATCACGTCCCGGTCCGCCCCGGGATACCGGAAGGAAACGCCGCGCAGTTCTATGGTGTGACCACACTTGGTATGGGGCAATACCGGGTCGCCCACCGTGTGCACCGTACGTTTTTCCTTCATAAACAACAAGAGGTTATCAATAAACAGGGACCCCTCGTAAATGCTGGCAAAGGAGAACACCACCGCCGTCAGGCCCTCGGCCAGCGAGTTGAGGGCGCCGGTGTACAGGGAATAGTCGGCTATCTGCTCCACGTTGACCGCTATCATATAGAACAGGGCGCCGTTAAAGAAGGTGGTGATGACGGTCAGCAGGGTGCTCCACAGTCCCCGGGACCAGTTAAGCCGTTTGAGCCCCTTAAAATACCCGGCAAACACCCGATTGTACCGGCCGATGAACAGGTCGGACAGGTCAAACAGGCGCACCTCCTTGACCATATCCTTATTGACCATCAACTCCCGGTAATAATGCATCTGCCGCCGGTCCTTACTGCGCCGCCACATATAATTGGCGTGTTGTTGGGTAAAGTGGAAAGCCACCCCGGCGCTGATGAGGTTAAACACCAAAAAGGCGATAAAAAACGTCGTGCCGGTAGCCGGCAGACGGGGCAATATGGCCCCCAACACCACCAAGAAACTTCCCATGGAGATGAGCCGGGATATAAGACCGAAGGTTTCGTTCATAATGCTCACCGGCCGATGACCCGCTTCCCGGTTGGCGTTTTCCAGCCGTTCGTAAAAGTCCGGCTTGTCAAAGGAGGCCACGTCCACCTCTTTGGCCTTGTGCAGTATCTTGACCTGTATGTGATTCTGCACCGCCTCACCGCTTATCCGGGTGACGATGCCGGACAGGTTGGACAGCACCGTGTTGAGAATAAGATACCCGAACTGCAGGGTCAAGGCCGGCAGAATATCCACCGTGGGGTCGGCAATCCTCTCCACCACCCGTTGCAACAGATGGGCGGTGATGTAGGTGCGCAGCAGAGGGGCAAAGCCCTCGTACACCGTCATAAAGGCCCGGAGCAGCAGCAAAAAGGGCTGACATTCCCATAACAGTCGGAATATGTACAGCAGACGGGACAGGGTACCGCCTACCGTCTTTTTGAGGTAGCCGGGAATTTCCTTTAGATTTTTGGGGGGCGGCACCTTAAACCGGTCGTTCCCCCGGGGCGGTCCCATAGGCGGCATAGCGGTCACTCCTTTGCGAACAGATGACAGACGTAGAGGATCCTGCCAGTATCCCCCAGTCAGCTTCGCTGACAGCCCCCATTCGACAAGGGGCCTTTTTCTTTTCGCCTGTTTCTTTTATCTTATTTTTTAGTATACCACAGTTTCTTTGCCTTGCCAATCCAAAAATAACCGGTGTTCAATCATAACCACCGGTTGAACCGGTGGTTTGCGTAACCCCTAAAAGGGTAATGTGCTCCGCTTTTCTCGGCTCCCTCTGACGAGGGAGCTGTCCGAGCGTCAGCGAGGACTGAGGGAGAGATAACGAAA
>JAZRMD010000207.1:0-7289 GCA_045647285.1 Acutalibacteraceae bacterium | reverse complement strand
ACTTACGGATACAGCGTATAGTTGCCGCTACGCAACAGATCGCCTAGGGCCTTTTCATCCCGCAGGCGATGGGGGCTGATAATGCCGTAACGTTGCCTATACAAGGCGTGGTCGTCACTGCCGGCACACGTCAGCAGACCGTTATCTTCGGCAAACATCCGTGCTCGGAGATTTTCCAGGTCGGTGTTGTGCAGGTTGTTGACCTCTACGCCGTCCAAGTAGTTGAACGGTAAAGGTTTCCACGGCTCCGGGATGTAATCCCGTACGCGAAAGGGATGGGCTTGAAACACCAGACCGCCCTCGGCCCTGACCGCCCGGCTTAGGGTCTCTATACTTTGCTGTTGCAGTTCCGGGTGGCGGTACAGTGCGTCCGGCGTCAGGCCGTAGACCAACATTTCTTTTCCTTCTCCCACGTGTACCTCAAACCCAAACAGCACGTCAAAGTCCAGTTTTTCCCCTTCTGCCCGGACATATCGGTAGGTGGCGTCATAGGCCCGTACAAACTCCTCCCACGGCTGGTTACGGCGCACCGCCGTGTTACCGTGGTAAAAGTGGTCGGTCATCACCACGCCGGAAAAACCGGCACTCTTGAGGCTGTGTACCATAGCGATAGGGTCGGCTTTGCCGCACAGACTACACCAAGCGGTGTGCTGATGCATTTCATAGATATATCCGTTCATACCGACCCTCCTTATGGGCTTTTAATTCATTAATATATTATAGATTTACCCCTACTGTTTGTCAAGGTTGACCTTGCCAAATCTCGCTTCTCGTGGTATAGTAAATGGGTAAGGAGTGGTAATATGCAACCGATTCGTGCGGTGGTGTTCGACCTGGACGGCACCCTGCTTAATACGTTAGACGACCTGGCGGCGTCGGTCAATTTTGCATTGACTGCAGGGGGTTATCCCACACGCACCGTGGATGAGATACGCCGATTTGTTGGTAACGGAGTGCGTAATTTGGTGGCACGCTCCTTACCGTGTGACAGTACTGAACAACAACTGGAGCAGACATTAGCCGTGTTTAAGACCCACTATGCGGTACATCAGATGGACACCACCGCCCCGTACGCCGGTATTCCGGCGTTGCTTAGCACCTTGAAGGACGCTGGCGTGGGTATGGCGGTGGTATCCAATAAGCTGCAAGGGGCCGTCGAAAACCTGCGCACCCACTTCTTTGCGGACACGATCACGGTGGCTATCGGTGACCAGCCGCCGCGCCCGGTCAAGCCGGCTCCTGACGGTACCCTGGTGGCGCTGGAGAGTCTGGGTGTATCTTGTGAGGAGACCCTGTTTGTGGGGGATTCCGACGTGGACGTGTACACCGCCCACAACGCCGGGATGCCTTGTCTGGCGGTCAGTTGGGGATTTCGGGATGCGGATAGTCTGTCCGTTGCCGGAGCTGACCATATAGCGGCAACTCCGGAAGAAGCAAAGCAATGGATCATGGAAAGGGTGTAGGAACGTGGATTTTTCAGCCGTACAGACATATATGGACCATTTGCACCGTGACCAGGGTGTTCCCGGCGCACAGGTGTTGGTGTATCACCATGGGCAGATCGTGTACTGGTATCTGGTGGGGGAGGAACGTGAAGATACGATGCACCCCCTGTACTCTTGTACCAAACCGGTTACCGCCACCGCCGTTATGCAGTTGGTGGAGCAAGGGCGTTTGGGTTTGGATGACCTGGTGATGACCTATCTCCCGGAATATGAAAGCGCTTACATTATTCAAAATGGGGAAAAGATGACCGTGGGACACCGGATGACGGTGCGGCATCTATTAACCATGACCGCCGGGTTTACCTATGCCATACGGACGCCGTCCATCGGTGCGTTGCAGCAGTCAAACCCGGACGCCACCACCCGGCAGATGGTGGCCGCCTTTGTGGGTGAGCCGCTGAGCTTTGTTCCCGGCGAGCGCTTTCAGTACAGCCTGTGTCACGATGTATTGCCGGCGATACTGGAGGAGGTGTCCGGTCAGCGGTTTGGCGAGTATCTGCAGCAGCACATCTTCGCTCCTTTGGAGATGAAGGGGTGTACCTTTGCGCCCACCCAGGCGCAACAGCGCCGTCTGGCTACCCAGTACGTGATTGACGACGCCGGTGAGGTGGCGCTGCACGGGGATAACACCATCGGCGTTTACCGATTATCCAGCCGTTATGAGAGTGGCGGCGCCGGCCTGTACGCCACGGCGGAGGATTACGGCCGCTTTGCGGCGGCTATGTCCTGCGGTGGTGCGGTACCCGGTGGCAACCGTATTCTGCAGGCATCTACCGTTGACTTGATGCGGCAGGAGCAGTTATCCGGCTATACAATGAACAACGATTTCTCCTGTGCCGCCGGCGAGGGGTACGGCTACGGTCTGGGGGTGCGGACACTCACAAGCAAGGCATCCGGACAACGCAGTTGTCTGGGCGAGTTTGGTTGGGACGGCGCCGCCGGGTCCTACATTCTAATGGACCCCCAGGCGCAGGTGGGTATCGTGTACACCCAACAAGTGCTCAACTGGCCCCATCGATTTGGCTGTATGCATGCGCCCTTGCGTGACTTTACGTACGAAGCGTTGGGCTTGTAGATAAAAAACGTCCCCCGGAACGGATGGTCCGTTTCGGGGGATTTTTCATTTTACAGTATCTCTTGCAGTATTTCGGCCAGTTTTTCTGCCGCCAGACGGTGACCGTCCCGTAGGGGGTGTAACGGTCCTTCGGTCAACCAATGGGACCCGTTGACAAACAGTATATCCTTTCCGTGGCGCTCGTTGTACTCTGCCACCAGTTTTTCGATATCCTGCTCGTGAGCGCCGTTAAAGGGACTCATGGCAATGACCTTGGTCCGGGGATGGGCGGTGATGATGGCGTCCAACAACGCCACGTATCCGGCGGTAAAGGTCACGCTGTCCGCCCCTGCGTCGTTGGTGCCGTGGTTGATAAACACGTAGTCCGGATGGGGATAGGTCACCGGCGCTCCTTCAAAGCAGTAGGGGTAGGCGTCGGCCACCCGGGGCACACCGCCACAGCCACTCTTGGTGGCACCCACGGCGCCGTATCCCATAAAGAGGGGACACAACTCCAACTTTTCAGCCAACAGCCACGCATAGGTAGCGGTCACGTCATCTTGGGTGGGACGGTCAACGGCTTCCAACCGATGTTGGCGGCAATCCGGGTCAACGAGTACTCCCTCGGTGATGGAATCTCCCACAAATTCAATGGTCTTTCGCTTTTTTCGGGGTCGGGGCAGATCGGTGAGGCTTTCTGCCTCCACCCCCTCAAAGGATATCCGGTTGACCAGGGGTTGCCGCCAACGGGGATGCATCTCCACCATACTGGCCAACAGCACCTCTACGGTGTGCCGTCCTTCTCCCTGGGCGGTGATGCGGATATATCGGTCCAGCGGCACTTCTATCCGTGCGCCACCGTCCACCTGGATGTAGATATGGGGGACGGGGGTCTGCATCAGATTCATATTAAACCGCAGTCGCGCCAGTTCTCCGGTGTAGGCAAACTGCAGGCGGGACCCGGTAGCGGTGGCCGACATACATGCACCGTAGTGGTCGTCCGGGGCCCAACGACCAATATACCGGATGTGGGGGTCGTCATAAGCAAAAAACGGCATAGTAATCCCTCTTTTTGGTAAAATCTTTGTTTTATTGTAACACCGCCGCACCCGTATGGCAATAACTTTTGTATTAAATGCTGAAATTATTTTTCCTACCCATTACGGTTGACAAACGCACTCTACAAAAGTATAATTGTATACAATTATACCACACGAAAGGGGATGTTGACGGATGCTGGAACTTTCCAACACCACCAACCTTCTGGAAGATAATACCTACCGTTACGCCTTACAGGACGTGTCGGACCCGAACCTGTACCGGGATATGTATAGTTACGACACCGTGCCCAAGGTAGCCTTTAACCATCGCCGGGTGCCCATCGGTATGCCGCAGGAGATATGGATCACCGACACCTCTCTGCGCGACGGTCAGCAGTCGGTGGAGCCGTACACGGTGGAGCAGATCGTGCATCTGTTTAAGCTTATGTCCAAGTTGGGCGGCCCCTACGGTATCATCCGGCAGACCGAGATGTTCGTGTACAGCAAGAAGGACCGGGAAGCGTTGCTCAAGTGTCAGGAACTGGGTCTGCAGTTCCCTGAGATCACCACCTGGATTCGCGCCAACCGGGAAGATTTTAAGCTGGTTAAGGATCTGGGTATCCGAGAGACCGGTATCCTGGTCAGTTGCTCCGACTACCATATTTTTAAGAAGCTCAAGATGACCCGTAAGCAGGCCATGGAGCAGTATCTGGCGGCGGTCAGCGACGCCTTTGAAGCCGGCGTTATGCCCCGTTGCCATCTGGAAGATATCACCCGGGCGGACTTCTACGGATTCGTGGTGCCCTTTGTCAATGCCTTGATGGATATGAGCCGTCAGGCTGGTATCCCGGTGCGTATTCGTGCCTGTGATACCATGGGTTACGGCGTTCCCTATTCGGAAGTTTCCCTGCCCCGTAGTGTGCCCGGCATTATCTACGGTTTACAGCACTTCTCTCAGGTGCCCAGCGAGATGTTGGAGTGGCACGGCCACAACGACTTCTATAAGGCGGTAGCCAATGCGTCTACCGCCTGGTTGTACGGAGCCAGCGGCGTTAACTGCTCTCTTCTGGGTATCGGTGAGCGTACCGGCAACGTACCGCTGGAAGCTATGGTCATGGAGTACGCCTCTCTGCGCGGCTCTATGGACGGTATGGACCCCACCGTCATCACCGAGATCGCCGAGTTCTTTAAGCGGGATATGGGATATACTATTCCGCCTATGACCCCCTTCGTGGGACGTAATTTTAACGTGACCCGTGCCGGTATTCACGCCGACGGTCTGCTCAAGGACGAGGAGATATACAATATCTTTGATACCAAGCGGATCCTCAACCGCCCGGCGTCGGTGCTCATCTCCAAGACGTCCGGTCTGGCCGGCATTGCCTACTGGATCAACGAGAATTACGGTCTGACCGGTGAGGAGCAGGTGGATAAGCGCAGTGAACTGGTTATCCGTATGAAGGAATGGGTAGATAAAGAGTACGAGGATGGCCGTCAGACCAGTCTGAGTAACGATGAGTTGGAACAGAAGATTGCGGAGTTTTCCGGCGGTCGGCTCGTTCGGTAAGGAGAAGACGATGAAAGAACATAAGAGCATATCTCTGGCGGACATCGTGTTTGAGAAGCTGGAGAACGACATTCTCAGCGGTCGGTACGCTTACGGTGAGGTGCTGACCGAGGCCCGGCTGTCGGAGGAACTCAACGTCAGCCGCACCCCCATCCGGGAGGCTATCCGCCGTCTGGAGCAGGAAAACATTCTGCTGGATACCGGCAAGGGTATGATGGTGCAGGGTATTACCCAGGAGGACATTGCGGATATTTTGGATATCCGTCTGCATATTGAGGGTATGGCCGCCTGTCGGGCCGCCGCCCACATCACTCCCGAACAGTTGGCGGACCTCAAAGAGGCGGTGGAATTGCAGGAGTTCTACGTACATAAGAGCGATGCGGAACACGTACAATGGCAGGACCACACCTTCCACGAACTGTTGTACGCTGCGTGTGGTAGCGTAACCTTACAAAACACCTTGGTGCCTCTGCACCGCAAGGCGCAAAAGTACCGCCGCGCATCGGTGGAAAACAAGGAACGTGCCCTACAGTCGGTGAAGGAACACCGTGCCATTTACGAGGCCATTGCCGCCGGCGACGGGGACGCCGCCGATATGGCCGCCGTGGAACACATTCGCAACGCCCGTAAGAATATGATTGGTTAAGAGGTGCAATACAATGGGAATGACAATAGCACAGAAGATTATTAAAGCGCATCTGGTAAGTGGGGAGATGATTCCCGGCACCGAGATTGCTCTGCGGATCGACCAGACCTTGACCCAGGACGCCACCGGCACGATGGCGTATCTGGAGTTTGAGACCATGGGCATCCCCCGTGTACGCACCGAGCGTAGTGTGGCTTACATAGACCATAACACCCTGCAGTCCGGCTTTGAGAACGCCGACGACCATCGCTATATTCAGTCGGTGGCCAAGAAACACGGCATTTATTTTTCCCGTCCGGGTAACGGTATCTGCCACCAGGTCCATCTGGAACGGTTTGGTAAACCCGGCAAGACCCTCATTGGCTCCGACAGCCATACTCCCACCGGCGGCGGTATCGGTATGTTGGCTATGGGCGCCGGCGGCCTGGACGTAGCCGTGGCTATGGGCGGCGGTGCGTATTACATCACCATGCCCAAGATGTATAAAGTGGAATTGACCGGCCGGTTACGTCCCTTTGTTACCGCCAAGGACGTGAGTTTGGAGATTTTGCGACAGTTGTCCGTTAAGGGCGGCGTGGGCGCTATCATCGAATGGGGCGGTGAAGGCGTGGCTACTCTGACCGTGCCGGAACGAGCCACCATCACCAATATGGGCACCGAGTTGGGTGCTACCACCTCCATCTTCCCCTCCGACGAGGTTACCCGGGCTTTTCTGGCTGCCGAAGGCCGGGAGGAGGATTATATCCCCCTCTCCAGTGACCCGGATGCCCAGTACGATAAGATTCTGCACATTGACCTATCTACTCTGGAACCCCTTATCGCCTGTCCCCACAGCCCGGATAAGGTGGTGCCGGTATCTTCTCTCAAGGGCACCAAGGTGGACCAGGTGTGTATCGGTTCCTGCACCAACTCGTCCTTGCAGGATATGCTGAAGGTGGCCGCCTTGCTTAAGGGCCGTACCATCAAGCCGTCGGTGAGCCTGTCCATCTCTCCCGGGTCCAAGCAGGTGCTGTCTATGTTGGCAGATTGTGGCGCTCTGAGCGATATTCTGGCGTCCGGTGCCCGGGTACTGGAATGTGCCTGCGGCCCCTGCATCGGTATGGGTTTTTCCCCCAATTCCGGCGGCGTCAGTCTGCGCACCTTCAACCGGAACTTTGAGGGCCGTAGTGGCACCGCCGACGGTCAGGTGTATCTGGTGAGCCCGGAAACCGCCGTGGCCGCCGCCGTGACCGGTGAGATTACCGACCCCCAACTGCTGGGCGAAATGCCGACCATCGTGTTCCCCGAGCAGTTCAAGGTGGACGACAGCGCTATCTTGCTGCCGGCCGAGGAGAGCGAGGCCGCTAACGTAGAGGTACTGCGCGGTCCCAACATCAAGGAATTTCCTCAGAGCCACCCTCAGGAGGATACCTTGGAAGCACCCCTCATCCTCAAGGTAGGGGACAACATCACCACCGACCACATTATGCCGGCCGGC
>JAZRMD010000206.1:0-2397 GCA_045647285.1 Acutalibacteraceae bacterium | reverse complement strand
CCGCTTGGCCTCCGACTTGGCTTTATCACCGACGTGGGAATGACCGGTCCTGTTCTTTCCTGTCTGGGTATTAAGCCGGAACTGGCTATTCAGAAGATGCGCACCAAGTTGCCGGTACGCTTTGCGGCGGCGGAAGGTCCTTGCCGGATGGATGCGGTGCTGTTTACTCTGGACGATGCTACCGGTCGCACCACGGCGGTGCGTCGGATAACCTTGTAGGGGGCGACGATATGCGTTACGATATTACCAATATCCCCGTAGGGGAAGTGTTTGAGGAACGGGACGGCTGTCCTCTGTGCCGCCTGCGCAACAAGCTGGAAGATCGGGCGGTGGAATACATCACCGGTGCGGCCATGATGGAGCCGGATATCCGGATGGAAACCAATAAGCAAGGCTTTTGCATCGACCACTACCGGATGATGTTGGGTAAGCGTAACCGCTTGGGTGTGGCGCTGATACTGGAAAGTCATCTGGCGGAGGTGGAAAAGCGTGTGTTCGCCGGACCGCCCTTGTTGGGCAAGTCCGCCAAGAAACAGGCTCGATCCGCATCTGGCACCAAGGATAGTTGTTTTGTCTGCCGTCAGGTGGATGCGGCCATGGAAAAGATGGTGGCCACCGTCTGCCGTACGTGGGAGTCCCAAGGGGATTTTCGCCGTATGTTTGAGGAACAACCCTGCCTGTGTCTGCCCCATTTTGCTGCGTTGGTGACGGCGGCGCAGACCGCTGTAAGCAAGAAGGAACAAGGTACGTTCACCGCCGTGGCGTCACGCTTAGCCAGACAGTATTTGACCGAGCTGAAGGCGGACGTGCGGCATTTCTGCGATATGTACGATTACCGCAACGCCAACAACCCCGACGCAGATTGGGGCAACTCCAAGGATGCGGTGGAACGGACCATCCGGTATCTAACCACCCGGGAACCGTAAAACACATAGAAAGGCAGTAACGAGTTGTGTCGTTACTGCCTTTCTATGTTGCCTTTATGCGTGGGGACAAACCACTGGTTTACGGGCGGTTATGATTTACAGCATCCCAGATAGTTCTATAATCGTTTTGCCTTTTCGAAGAGCAAATCTCTTTGCATCTGCCGCACCGCCGAACGCATTAATGACATAACTGATGACATATGTCGATTGCGCTATCATCCAACGGTTCCGTTGTGTAATTGCAAATCGTGGAGGCGTGTTTTCTATCGGAGGATATAAGGTTATCCCGTCATCATAATTGTTGCGTTCTGGCAGATAGGCGAGAACGATATAATAACGTATATGTGGATATGTTATCAGCATTTTGTTGAGAGTGCGATAAACGAGATGATCAAAACGTCCGTGATTACCTACATAAAATCGGTATATCTGCTGTTCTTCAATTAAATGCCGTAAAACTTGTTCCAATGGGTGCAGGATATTGTCTGGCGTATCTCTGTGTCCTATGAAAGTACAGACCGACACAATAAAACGTCCTCCTCAATATGGGGGTTATATCCCCTTAATATTAGAGATTATAACCCCCATAATAGAAAATGTCAAGGGGGGCGTATGATGATCGTGTTTGACCGGCTGTGGATAACTATGCAGCAAAAAGGCTTTTCAACTTATACGTTGCGGGAAACGTGCGGTATTGACAGCAAGACGGTGCGGCGATTGCGGGCCAATGAGAATATAGAAACCAAGACGTTAGACAAATTGTGCGCCGCATTGGACTGCCGATTAGAGGATATAGCGGAATTTATTAAATCCGAATAATGCAAAAAGACCATTCCGGCTCCTTAGGTGCCGGAACGGTCTTTTATGTTTCTCCCATTGTAAATTCCAATATATCGCCGTCGGTTGACTTTTGGTAGTTGTCTACTTATAATAAAAAACAGGAACGGAGGGAATGGGATGAAAGAGATATTTATGCGTTTTCCCGGTGGTCGGGGCAAGACGCTGACCTTCAGTTACGACGATGCGGTGTGGGAGGACATCCGCTTGATCAAGATATTTAAGAAGCACCGGCTCAAGGCTACCTTTAATATCAACAGCGGTCTGTTTACCCCCGAGGGAACGGAACAACAGCCGGACCGTGTGGGCGGCCAGATGCCGGAGAGTGTGGTACGCCGGGTGTACGATGACGAACTGTTTGAGGTGGCGTGTCATTCGGTGGACCATCCCTTTCTGACCAATGTGGCCCCGGCGGTGGCGCTGGGCCAGGTGGTGTATGACCGACGGGCGTTGGAAGAACTGTTTGACAGGCGGATACACGGTATGGCCTATCCTATGGGCCCCTATAACGACAAGGTGGTGGAACTGTGCCGCACGGCCGGTATGCACTATGCCCGTACGGTGGTTTCCACCCATAGCTTTGACCTGCCGGAAGAATGGCTGACCTTACATCCTACCTGCCATCACGCCGACC
>JAZRMD010000205.1:0-4283 GCA_045647285.1 Acutalibacteraceae bacterium | reverse complement strand
CATAGTTATTCCTCATCTTTCTTCATAATCGGAAAACGCCTTAACAAACGCTCATAATCACAACCGTTACATTATCAGCGCCGCCGCCGTCTAAGGCCGCCTTGATCAGCGCTGAAACCGTTTGTTGATTATCATCCGCGCTCAGCAGTTCGGCAATGGCCGGAAGGCTTACCATATTGGTTAAACCGTCGGTACACAAGAGCAACTTGTCGCCGGGAAGCAGGTCCAACTCATCGTATTCGCCGTACACCTCGTTATCCACCCCGAGGGCACGAGTAACAAAGTGACGACGCGGATGGGTCTTGGCCTCCTCCTCGGTAATCTGCCCTTTTTCTATCAGGTCCTGCACCACCGAATGGTCTCGGGTGATCTGTTGCAGTTCCCCGCAACGGTACAAGTATGCCCGGCTGTCTCCCACGTGGGAAATATACACCGTTCTTCCGTAACGGATAGCCGTGACCGACGTGGTGCCCATCCCCGACAACTCAGGGGTGGCCATCGCCTTATCGTATATTTCAATATTGGCTGCTGCCGTGGCGCTTTCCAGAAGAAGGTCTACAGAACGTATCGGCTGTCCGCTTTCGTAAGCCGCACGTATGCGTTCGCCAATAACGCGCACCGCTATCTCGCTGGCCACATTACCGCCGTTGGCACCGCCCATACCATCGCATACAACCGCATATTCTGCCTGTTGACACAACGGGCCGCACACAAAAGCGTCTTGGTTGGTTTCCCGTACCAAGCCAATATGCGTATCGCCTGTCACATTCATGGTAACGCCTCCTTTCTGTCATCCTGCTGGTCCGCCTGTCGGCGCAACTGTCCGCAGGATGCGTTGATATCCGAGCCCAACGTACGGCGCACCGTCACGTTGATGCCTCGCTTTTGCAATATATTCATAAACGCTGTAATGCGTTGTTTGTTGCTTCGTTGTTGTTGTTTGCCCGTAACGCTGTTTACGGGAATGAGATTGACGTGGCACAGCATACCGCGTAACCGGGACGCTAACTCCTCGGCACAGGCGTCCGTGTCGTTGACCCCGTCGATCATCGCATATTCAAAGGATATCCGACGGCCCGTGGTCTCCACATACCGGCGGCAGGCGTCCAGCAGAGTATCGATGGGCCAACGGCGGTTAACCGGCATCGTGCGCGAACGAATAGTGTCGTTGGGTGCGTGTAACGATACCGATAAGGTTAAGGGGATTTGTTCTTCCATCAACCGCAGTATACCGGGGACCACGCCACAGGTGGATAAGGAAATGTGACGCATACCGATATGTACGCCACCCTCTTCCATCAACTGACGCAAAAAGCGTATCACCTCATCGTAGTTATCCAGCGGTTCGCCCATCCCCATCAGCACCACAGAAGACACCCGGACACCGGTATCCCTCTGGGCTGTTTCTATCTGAGACAGCATTTCTGCCGCAGATAGGTTGCGGACCAATCCACCCATACCGGTAGCGCAGAAGGTACATCCCATCCGGCAACCTACTTGGGTGGAAATGCATTGACTCCATCCGTGTTTATACTGCATCAGCACGGACTCCACCGTTTCACCGTCCTGCAGACCGTACAGATACTTAACCGTACCATCTATGGAAGAAACCAACTTGCGCACGATGGTACAGCCGGGGACGGTGTATTCTTGCGCCAACCGTTGACGCAACTCCAGCGGCAGATTGGTCATACTATGGAAATTGGTTACACCTTGGTCCAGCCATTGACGAATCTGACGGGCACGGAAAGCAGGATATCCCCTGTCTTGCAGATGCTTAGTCAGTTCATCCAATGTCATAGAACGCAAATCCACGGTACTCAAGCAGTCACCTCGTCAATCCACCCGGGTAAACCCGGCAATAAAAAATCCGTCGGAATGATGTATATGGGGAAACAACGTAATGCTGTAACCGGGAGTGAGCCCGGATGCGGCAAAACAGGGCGTAATGGGTAAGGTACGGGGAGCGAAATGCGGATGTGTCTGCAAGAACGCCTCGGCAACCGCCTCGTTTTCTTCCGGGCGCAGGGTACAAGTAGAATACTGCAGCACCCCGCCAGGACGCACCAGCTTAGCCGCTTGGGACAGGATGGTGCTTTGTATGGCCGGAAGCTCGTCAAACCCATTCGGGTCTTTATAGCGAATTTCCGGTTTGCGGCGTATAACCCCCAACCCGGAACAAGGGGCGTCGCATATAACCCGGTCAAACTGACCTATCCGGTCATCGGTGGGATTCTGTGTGGCATCCCGACACACGGCGTGTACACAGGAAATACCCAGTTCTCGAGCTCGAGAGTTGAGGATATCTCGCTTTTTTTCGTATATATCCGCCGCCTCAATATAGCCTTCACCACGCATATACTGGGCGGTAGTAAAGCTTTTTCCTCCCGGGGCGGCGCACACGTCGGCTACCCTATCCCCCGGTTGCGCATCTAATGCGGCACAACACCACTGTGAAGCGATATCCTGAAAGTAAAACTGCTCACGCAACTCCTGAGGCAGGTCGTTGAGCGCCGGAATTTGGGATACCTCCAGAGCGTCGGGCAGCCCATCCACCGGACGGCATACACAACCGTAATCGGACAACGCCCGTACGAGGGTGTCGGTAGTCGTGCGCAAGGTGTTGACCCGGATATAGGTGGGAGGCGCTTCATTGACGGTGGAAAGAATACCGCACGTAACTTCCTCGCCGTAAGCCTGACGCCAGTAGCGGATCCAACCCCGAGGGCAGGAGGTGCGTATCTCCTCCCCCTTATCGGTGTGAGGAAGCGCATCCAGTAATGTGCGCCCCTCCCGTTGCACAGACCGTAACACCCCATTGACGTATCCGGATAACCGAGACTTACCCTTGGTCCGTATGAGTTCCACCGACTCGTGAATGGCCGCAAAATCCGGGGTGTTATCCATATAGAGCAGTTGGTATACGCCGATGCGCAACACTTCGCGTACCGTGGCGTCCATCTTGACGACCGGTACGGTAGACAGTTTATTGAGGTAATAATCAATGGTCAAACGACGCTCGGTAACGCCGTAAACCAGACGGGTTACATACGCACGATCGTTAGGAGAAAGAGATGGGCAGCGTAACAACTCATCCAAAACAATGTTGGAATAGCCGCCCTTCTGCTGTATGGTCAATAGTGCGTTTACCGCCGCTAACCGGACGTTGTGCGCTCCCATCATAACAGCACCGTTCCCACGGTAATGGGATGACCGCACAGATAGTCACAGGTCTTCATACGGCGAGAGCCTTCCGCCTGCCATTCTTCAATAATCAAGGTGGTACCGTTGCCGCAGGCCACCGTAAACGGCTGACAGCAAAGGACGGTACCGGTGGCGGCATCCGCCGGCTTACCCACCCGGGTACGGTACACCTTCATGGTGCCCTTATCCGGCACACAGCAGGTGGCCACCGGCCACGGATTCATGCCCCGGACCTGGTTGTGCAGCGTCCGGGCATCCTTGGTCCAATCCAAAGGACACATGGACTTATCCAACATACAGGCGTAACAGGCACCCTCCTGAGGTTGAGGAGTAGCCACAAGAGTTCCGTCCTGCAAACGGCTGAGGGTTTCGCTGATTAACTGAGCGCCATCTGCCGCTAACAAGTCAAACAACTCGCCACCGGTTATCTCATCGTCTAGGGGGCGACGGAGAGTCAGCAACATATCTCCCGTATCCACGCCCTCATCCAGGCGCATAGTGGTGACGCCGGCCTCAGCATCGCCGTTGATAACCGCCCATTGTACCGGCGCCGCACCACGATATCGGGGCAACAGAGAACCGTGGACATTGATGCACCCATACGGGGTCATATCCAAGATACGGCGTGGTAAGATCTTACCGTACGCCACCACCACTATTGCATCCGCAGGAAACTGTTGCAAATAGGCAAACGTTTCTTCGGTACGCATAGATTCCGGTTGAAAAACGGGTAGATTGTGTGTTAAGGCACACTGCTTTACAGCCGACGGGGTCAATATGCGCTTACGTCCAACCGGTTTGTCCGGTTGGGTCACCACCAAACGGACGTTATGACCATCGGCCAATAATCTTTCAAGGCTGGGCACGGCAAAATCCGGCGTACCCATATAAATAATATCCATTCACCGTACCCTCCTTATAGGTTTGATAGTGATTATTCCGCCAGTTCTTCCGGGGACAGCATACGATCCACCTTTGACTTGAACAACACACCGTCCAGATGATCGTTCTCGTGACTGACGCATTCTGCCGCCAGACCTTCTAACGTGAGAATAAAGTATTTACCGTCTCGATTCTGC
>JAZRMD010000204.1:0-4675 GCA_045647285.1 Acutalibacteraceae bacterium | reverse complement strand
AGGAGTAGGAATTAACGGGTATTGTGTGTGTATTCGTTCTTGTCATACACTGTTTAATTTTCAAGGTCCGCGCCGTCCCTCCGTGGGACAGCTTTGCTATCATACCACCTACCACCCCCATTTGTCAACACTTTTTTTGCGTTTTTTTGAAGAAATTTTTTACCACCCAAATCTTGTGTTGCGTGGCCGGTACGACCACAAGGTATAGGCGGCCTTTTGTGAAAATGACGGGCCGCCGGGCGGCGGCGCAGATAAGGCGTACTGCCACGCAAAGCACCGGACGCATACACGCACATTCTCTTATCCTCAATATAATATGGACCACAAAAGGCGGTTGTTAACATTTTTGCGAAAAAAATTAATAATTTTGCCTTTACTACGAGAGAAACCGGTGGTATACTGTTAATAATATAGTATAAGGGGGAGAATGGTCGTGGCAAAAATAGACGCCGTCGTGCGCCGGGAAACCTTGGGTGTGACCCTGTGGGTCGCCGCCGGGTGTTTGTTGCTGCAGGGCGTGTTTCTCCTGTGCGGTTGGTGGGATTACACGGTGCTGACCGGCACCCTGTTGGGTGGCGTCACCGCCGTGGGCAACACTCTGTTGGTGGGCCTGATGGTGCAAAAGGCCGTCACCCAGACGCAAAAGCAGGCGCGCGGCACCGTCCGGCTAAGCCAGGGGCTGCGGCTGTTGCTACAGGGGGCCATTCTCTGTCTGGCGGCGGTCTTGCCGTGGTTTCATCTGTGGGCGGCGGCCATTCCGTTGCTGATTCCCCGGATAGCCGTCAGTTTTCGCGCCCGTCGGGTGCAAAACGGCGAGACCCGGTCCCAGCCCGTACCGGACGACGATGACTTTGACAATGACGACGAGGATTGAGGTGACCGTAGTATGCATATAAAAAGCCGCCGTTTTCGGGCGGTAGATATCCTGCTGTTGGCCGGCATCCTGCTCCCCTTGGTCGCAGTGATGGTTCTCAAGATACTGACGGCTCCAGCCTCCGAGGGTATTACCATCACCGGCGCATTGGTGTACTTCACCATCCCACTCCCGGTGCAGGACCTGCCCATTACCGAAGCACAGGTCAACACCTGGGCGGTGATGCTGACCATCCTATTCCTGTGTTTGTACCTGACCCACGGCATCGCCGCACGGCCGGTGACCCGGCGACAGTTAGTTGCCGAATGGGTGGTGGAAAAATGTCAGAACATGGTGCACAACAATATGGGCGACTATTTTACCGGGTTTGGTCCCTTTATTGCCGCTATATTCGCCCTGTCGGGGCTGTCCAGCCTGTCCTCCCTGTTGGGACTGTTCCCCCCCACCTCGGATATGAACGTGGTGGCCGGCTGGGCCATACTGGTGTTTATTCTTATTACCTATTATAAGTTTAAAGCCGGACCTCTGCATTACATCAAGAGTTACGGCGAACCGGTGCCGTTCTTGGCCCCTATGAACATTATCAGCGAGGCCGCCACCCCGGTGTCCATGGCCTTCCGTCATTACGGCAACATCCTGTCGGGCACCATCATCTCGGTGCTGATCGCCGCCGCCTTAGGGGGGTTGAGCGAATTGGTGTTGGGCTGGTTACCCGGCATACTGGGAGATTTCCCCTTCCTGCGCATCGGACTGCCGGCGGTGCTGAGCCTGTATTTTGACATCTTTAGCGGATGTCTGCAGGCGTTTATCTTTGCCACACTGACCATGATGTACGTATCCGGCGGTTTCCCTCAGAGCGCATACGAGGCTCGCAAGGCCCGGCAACGGGCCAAACGGGAAGCCCGGGAAGAAAAACATCGGTCAAAGGAAAATACAGTCAATTAAAAAACGGAGGTAATCGTTATGTTAGAGTTAGCTTTGGGTATTCTGTTGGGTGGTTGCGCTGTGGGCGCCGGTCTGGCCATGATCGCCGGTATCGGCCCCGGTATTGGTGAAGGTAACGCCGTTGCCAAGGCCTGTGAGGCTATTGGCCGTCAGCCGGAGAGCAAGGGCGACGTGACCAGCACCATGATCACCGGTTGTATTATCGCAGAAACCACCGGCTTGTACGGTCTGGTTATTGCTATCCTGCTCATCTTCGTGGCGCCGCAGCAGTTTGTCAACATTCTGCTGGAGAGCATTAAGTAAAAGGAGCCCTGATTTATGCAAACGTTACCGATTATTTCGGTCAATCTGTGGCAGATATTGATCTCTCTCGCCAACCTGCTCCTGATATTTCTGGTTCTTAAGAAATTTCTGTGGAAGCCGGTCAAAAAGGTAATGGACCAGCGTCAGCAGGCGGTGGACGAGCAATACGCCGCCGCCGACCAGGCGCGCACCCAAGCCGAAGCCGACCGTGCCGCCTATGAGGAAGCCTTGGCCGGCGCCCGGGAACAGGCCCGGGATATGGTGGAGGACGCCACCGCCGCCGCCCGGCGCCGGGGAGAGCAGATCGTACTGGAAGCGCAGGAGAAGGCCGACCGTCTGGTACGCCAGGCCCAGGCCGAAGCGCAACTGGAAAAGCAGAAGGCCGAGGACGAGGTCCGTCAGGAGATCGTGGACGTGTCTGCCCTGTTGGCAGGCAAGTTGTTGGAACGGGAGATCCGTGCCGACGACCACCGTACCCTGATAGACGCGTTTATCAACAACATTGACGACAACAGGTGATGGTACTGTGAACGCTGTATATACCGATTACGCAGACGCGCTGTTTTCCCTGGCCGCCGAGACCGGCGAGGACCTGCGGGATGACCTGCGTACCGTCCAAGAGGTGTTTGGGGAGGAGCCCCGGTACGTGGAAATGCTCAGCTCCCCGGCTATCCCTCTGGACCGGCGGATGGACAATATCCGGCAGGCGTTGGAGGGACGGGTCAGCCAAACGGTGTGTTCCTTTGTGCAATTATTGTGCCAGAGGGGGCATATCCGTCTGTTTTCCCCCTGCGTGGATGCGTATATGGAAATGGACCGGGCGGCCCGACGGCATACGGTGGCCCAGGTGGTCAGCGCCGTCCCTCTGAGCGATGAGCAGACCGCCCGATTGACCCAAAAACTCACCGCCCTAAGCGGTCGGCAGGTGACCCTGACCTGTACGGTGGACCCGGGATTGCTGGGCGGTATCACCGTCCGAATGGACGGGAATGTACTGGACGGTAGTATTATGCGCCGTCTGCGTGATATGAAAGAAGTGATGGACAAATGAACCAACGGCCCCAAGAGATAAGCCGCATCATTAAAGAACAGATCCGGCACTACGAGGACCATATCGAGATGGTGGAAACGGGCACGGTCATCCTGGTGGGTGACGGTATTGCCCGGGTCTACGGTCTGCGTGGCTGTATGGCCAACGAGCTGCTGGAGTTTGAAGGCGGCAGTTTTGGTCTGGCCCAGAATCTGGAAGAGGAGACCGTGTCGGTGGCGGTCCTATCGGACAACAACGACATCCGGGAAGGCACCGCCGTGCGCCGCACCGGACGGGTGCTAAGCGTACCGGCCGGCGACGCCCTGCTGGGTCGGGTGGTCAACGCTCTGGGTGAGCCCATTGACGGCAAAGGCCCCATCGCCACCACCGAGACCCGTCCCATTGAGGCGGAGGCGCCGGGCATTATCCAGCGTCAGTCGGTGTCGGTGCCCCTACAGACGGGTATCAAGGCCATTGACAGTATGATTCCCATTGGCCGGGGTCAGCGTGAGCTGATCATCGGCGACCGGCAGACCGGAAAGACCGAGATTGCCATTGACACCATTATTAACCAGAAAAATTCCGATGTGCTGTGCATCTACGTGGCCATCGGCCAGAAGAACTCCTCGGTGGTGCAGTTGGTCAATCAGCTCACCGCCGCCGGAGCCATGGAGTACACCATCGTGGTGGCGGCCGGCGCCTCCGAAAGTGCGCCACTGCAGTATATTGCCCCCTACGCCGGCTGTGCTATGGCGGAATACTTCCGTCAGCAGGGCCGGGACGTGCTGATCGTGTACGACGACCTGTCCAAGCACGCCGTGGCCTATCGGGCCCTGTCCCTGCTCATCCGCCGTCCCCCCGGACGGGAAGCCTATCCGGGCGACGTGTTCTACCTGCACTCCCGTCTGCTGGAACGGGCGGCCTGTGTGGCGCCGGAATACGGCGGCGGCTCCATCACCGCCCTGCCCATTATTGAAACCCAGGCCGGTGACGTGTCGGCGTACATCCCCACCAACGTTATCTCCATCACCGATGGCCAGATATTCCTGGAGACCGAGTTGTTCCACGCCGGTATTATGCCGGCCATCAACCCGGGTATTTCGGTGAGCCGTGTGGGTGGTGCCGCCCAGCTTAAGTCTATGAAGAAGGTGTCCGGCGAACTGAAACTGCTGTACTCCCAGTACCGGGAACTGCAGGCCTTTGCTCAGTTCGGCAGTGACCTGGATGCGGATACCAAGGCCCGTCTGGCCTTGGGCGAACGCATCGTGCAGGTGCTGTGTCAGGGCCGCAACGCCCCGGTAACGGTGGGGTGTCAGGTGGCCATTATCTATGCGGTTATCCACGGATTCTTAGACCAGGTCCCCGTTAAGCAGGTCAAGGCCTACGAAGCGTGGCTGTACGATAAGATGCAGAACGAAAAGAGCGCTCTGCACCAGCGTCTGAGCGAGGGGTACTTTGAGGACAGTGACGTGGCCGAACTGGAAGCCACCTTACGGGAATGGCAGGGGTGATAAGGAATGGGC
>JAZRMD010000203.1:0-5483 GCA_045647285.1 Acutalibacteraceae bacterium | reverse complement strand
GAATAGGGCTTGTTGCACAGCACCCCCCGGCCGGTGGCCCGGGAGAACGCATCCAACACCTCATCCGGGAAACCTTGGGGATAGGTGGGCAACGGCGCCGGAGATACCACGCCGGCGATCTCCCAATGGCCGATGGTTGTGTCCTTACCGGCGGAACGCTCGGTCATACGGGCCACCGCCGCCAAAGGGCGGTCTGTGGGGGGGATACAGGTAACGCCGTCAATATTGCCCAGTCCCAGACGTGCCATGGCGTCGGCACAAAAAGACGGGGACGCCGCAATACGCTCTAAGGTATTGCAGGGGCCGTCACCAAAAGCGGCGGCATCCGGCATAGCCCCGATACCGCAGGAATCCAGTACCACAAGAAATACCCGTTTCATCGTACACTCCTTACAACTTAATGGCTGTTTTCAGCGCCAACTCCATCATCTGGGTAAAGGAGGTCTGCCGTTCCTCGGCGGTGGTAGCCTCCCCGGTGAGCAGATGATCCGAAATGGTGCAGATGGCCAGAGCATTCTTGCCCAGCCGGGCGGCGTTCATATACAGGGCCGCCGCTTCCATCTCCACCGCCATGACCCCCATCTTGCTCCAAGAGGCGCAGGCGGTGGCGTCGGCCGGCAGACCGGCTTCATCGTTATAGAACGTATCGGAAGACAGCAGGTTGCCCACGTGGTAGCGTACCCCCATCTCCTCGGCGGTGTCCACGCAGGTGCGCAACATAGCGTAACTGCATATGGGGGCAAAGTCCCCCGGCAGTCGGTACTGGTGGGCAAACCGGGAGTTGGTACAGGCGCCCATACCCATTACGATATCTCGAACTTGGATATGGGAAACCATCGCCCCGGCGGAGCCGATACGCATAATGTTGCGTACGCCGAAGGCGGTATACAACTCGTAAGAATAAATGCCAATGGACGGCATACCCATACCGCTGGCCATCACGCTGATCGGCTCCCCTTGATAGGTGCCGGTGTAACCTTGAATGCCGCGTACATTATTGACCAGTCGGGCATCGGTGAGGAACTGCTGAGCGATAAACTGAGCACGCAGAGGGTCCCCCGGCATCAGCACGGTGGGGGCAAAATCCTCGGGGGTTGCCTTAATATGCGGTGTGGGATAGGTCAGCATAACCGTTTTCCTCCTTCTGTTTGGCTATCTTCACAATACGGCTGGTACCCAGCCGGGAGGCGCCTAACTGCAAAAACGCTTGGGCGTCCTCCAGAGAGGCAATACCGCCGGCGGCTTTGATCTTCACGTGAGGGGCCACGTGGGCGGCAAACAGCCGCACATCCTCCCGGGTAGCGCCGCCGGTGGAAAAGCCGGTGGAAGTCTTGATATACTCGGCACCGGAATCGGATACGATGCGGCACATAGCGATCTTTTCTTCCTCGGTGAGCAGCCAGGTTTCGATAATCACCTTTAGGAGCTTACCGGCGCAGGCCACCTTGACCGCCCGTATCTCTTGCAACACCCGGTCGTGGTAGCCATCCTTGTGCCAACCGATATTGATGACCATATCCACCTCATCGGCGCCGTCCTCCACCGCCCGGGCGGGTTCGGCGCACTTGACGGCGGTGGTGCTGTAACCGGGAGGGAAACCGATAACGGTACAGATGGGTAGGCGGTCACCCACATAACTCTTGGCAAACGCCACGTAGGACGCCGGAATACACACGCTGGCGGTACCGTACCGCATCCCGTCGTCGCACAACGCCCGTATATCCGCCTCGGTGGCAGCCGGGCTGAGCAGCGTGTGGTCCACCGTCCGTAAGATCTCTTGCAAGGTCATTGGAATCCCCATCCTTTCTATTTTATATATTACCACAAAAAAGATGTATCAGCAACCAATTTTTAACAGAGATAAAACAACACCCGGCGCACACCGGGTGTTGTTTATCTTTATTCTACTGTGAGAACAACCTTGCCGATATTTTCGCCACGGTACAGAATATCGTGGGCGGCTTCTGCCTCGGTAATGGGAAGCACCTTGTAGATGGTGGGGCGAATCTCCCCGGTTACCACCTTAGGCCACACGTCCCGTACCAGAGAGGCCAGAATCTGCGCTTTGACCGCCGGCGTACGAGAGCGCAGGGTGCTGCCGATGATCCGGACGTTGCGCACGTAGATATTCTTTAAGTCTATAGCGGTGTGCTGTCCGGCCAGGGCGGCAATCATGATCCACCGGGCCCCGTGCTTAAGGTAGTGGATGCATTTGCCCATGATCTCGCCGCCCAGACAGTCGATGGCCACGTCCACCGGATGGCCGGCATCCAACTGAGCCTTGAGCACCTGCACGATATCCTCGGTGGCGGTATTCACCACAATATCTGCGCCGGTCTTGGCCACCTCGGCCCGTTTATCCTCGTCTATGATGGTGGTAATGACCCGGGCACCAAACGCCTTAGCCATAGGAATCACCACGCTGGCCAGACCACTGGCGCCGGCGTTCATCAGCAGGGTATCCCCGGCCTTAAGACCACCCTCAATAAACAGATTGAGGTATGCGGTAGCAAACGCCTCCGGCATCGCCGCCGCTTCCACCAAGGTACAGCCTTCCGGCACCGGCATCAGCATATCGTACTTAATGTTGGCGTACTGGGCGTACCCGCCGCCACCCAACAGGGCGCAGACCTTGTCGCCCACCTTCCAAGAGGACTTGGCGGATACCTCGGCGCCCAGTTCTACAATGGTACCGGCAATCTCCAGTCCCATCCACTCCGGGCAACCGGGAGGCGGAGGGTAATCCCCCTCCCTCTGCATTAGATCTGCCCGGTTGAGGGCCGCCGCTTCAATCTTAACCAGTACGTCCTCCGGCCCCAACACCGGGTCCGGCACATTGTCCCAACGCAGGGAACGGTCGTCGTTGACTAATATAGCTTTCATATCTTACTCTCCTATTTCCGGGTCGTGGCAGTAGTACAACCGCCATCCCCGTTGGTATGTTGTGATAAAGGCTTGGCTCTGCGCCGGGTTGCAGGATGCGCCGGTGGGTATCCCCAGCCGCATACAGGCGGTGGTATACACCTCGTCGCCCACAATCAGCGCATCCTCCCCCACCTGCACCACACAGGAACCGGGCGTATGACCGCCCCAACGCATCACCCGGATACCGTTACAAACGGTGTAACCGCTTTCAAAGGTATTGACCGGCATTGCGCTTGGGATAAAGGCTTTCCCCTTTATATACTCATCCTGCTGGATGTGCACCGTGGCGTTTGGAAAACGCCCTACCGCCGCTATGTGATCGTGGTGAGCGTGGGTGATGATCACGTCGGTGATCTCACCGGCCGTCACCCCGTAGCGCTCTATAGCCTTGGCCGGGGATACGTGGTAGTGCATAAGGAAGCCGGGCATGGTCTCGCACCCGGCATCCACCAGTATGCGGCGGTCTTGCGTCACGATAAGGTAGACGGTAAAGGAAATGGGATGGTACACCCCCGTCCGGCCATTGCGCAATATCTCGCTCTCCTCCAAGGTGGAGGTGGCGTAGCGTATGGGATGGATGGTTATGGGTGCGGCAATCTCCTGGGCGGCATTGCGCAGTTTCATCACCGATACACCCCTTAAAACACCATATTGTCCCGCACCGCTTTGAGGGGGACAATGAGAGGCTGCAGCTTGGAGTCCCATTCGCCGTGGGTATGGACGCACAGGTACATATGCACACCCAGAGTGGGGCCAATCTGCCGAATGGTCTTGTGACACGCACCACCCACCAGATACAGAAAGGGGGCGCCCAGTTCCTTCTTAAGCAACTGGATGGTTTGTATACACACGGGCAGGTCGTCCTCGCCGGAGCCGTTGACGATCTTACTGATGTCCGAGCCACGCTCAATCTGGGCCCGAGCCAGTTCCAATGTTTCTTCCGGGGTGAGGATGCTATTGGTATGGCTGGACATCATCACCTCGCCACCACGCCGGTGGATCTCGGCGATAAGTTCCTTCTGTTTTTGTACCGCCACCGGGTCTGTGGTGTATTCCCGGGGAGCATCCCGGTCAAAGAGATTGGTATGAAAATCACACAAGGTAGCGCCGCAATCCAAGAGGAACAATAGGTAATCCGCACATTCCTCGTCGGTCAGCCCCTCGCTGCCGTCGCCCCGGTAACTGGTAACGTAAATGGGTCTACCTTTACACGCCGAAAAGATGGAGGTAATAACCTCCCGGGTGCGGTATTGGGGCTCCAGATGTTCCATCTGCAATCCGATAGCCTCGGCACCGTCCTCCAGCGACCGGGTAATGGCTTCAATAAAGTCCTCTGGCGTCTTGCGAATGACCATAGCGGTCAACAGAGGCTTGTCGTGACCTATAAAGGTAGGTTTCATCAACTCTGCCTCCTCATAGCGTTACGGCCGCCGTCGATCATAATATTTTCACCGTTAATAAAGGCGGCGTTATCGGTGCAGAGATACAGCATCAGGTCAATGATCTCCTGCGGCTCGGCGGCGCGGCCCATCAAGGTCTTCATGCCGGCCATACCGGGACGGGTCAGCACCGGACCGGGGGATACACAGACGCACCGGACACCGTAGGCGCTGCCATACTGGGCAAGGGATTTGGTAAGTCCGTACATGAGACCTGCCTTGGAAACTGCATAGTCCATGCCCTTGGAAGTGCCCTCTGCACCGGTAATGGAACCGATATTCACGATAAGGCCGCTCTTTTGCGCACGCATCTGCTTCATGACCGCATGGTCAAAGTAAAATGCGCCCTTCAAGTTCACATCAATGCCCCAATCAAAGACTTCCATGGGGATATCGGGAAACTCCATGTCCACGGGGATCTTGTGCACCCGTGCAGAGTTGCCACCTGCAAAGTTTACCATCACATCGATGGTTCCAAACTCTGTGACCGCCAGATCCCTGGCAGCGCAGACCTGGGCATAATCCCGGACATCGCAGACGGACATGACCGCTTTTCCGTTTCCTTCTGCATTGATGGCAGCCACATGCGCACGCAGCGCCTCTTCGTTGATATCGCACAGCACCACATTGCCGCCTAACCGGGCAAAGTTTTGGCAGAACAAAAGTCCCATACCGGAGGCAGCACCGGTGGCTATGGCAGTTTTTCCGGTAAAATCAAAATCCATAAGGATCACCCTTTCGTTTTTCTTTTATTGTAATCTCATGTTGCTGCTATTGCAATACAAAAAACGATTAATTTTTAATAAAAAGAAACCCGATGCTCTTTTTTAATGCCTATCCTTTGCGGCCATTTGATCCATCTATAAACAAAAAGCGGTGTGCATTGCACACCGCTTCTTTTCAGGCAAGTATTGTCAGGGTATCGTCGAGCACATCTACGGTGACGGTCTGTCCCGGCAGGATCTGTCCTGCCAGCAGCTTCTTGGCCAGCATGGTCTCCACCGTATGCTGCAAGTAGCGGCGCAAAGGACGCGCACCGTACTGGGGATCGTAGGCAGCTTCGATCACCGCCTCCTTTGCTCCATCGGTGAGGACGCAGGTGATCTGCTGGGCTTCCAG
>JAZRMD010000202.1:0-9896 GCA_045647285.1 Acutalibacteraceae bacterium | reverse complement strand
ACATACCCGTGGTGTCCACCGTGGCCAGCGACCGGGAGGGCAACACCTACAACATCAACGGCGACACCGCCGCCGCGTATATTGCCGGTGCATTGGGTGCGGAGCGTCTGATCATGATGACCGACATTGCCGGTATCCTGCGTGACAAGGACGACCCCTCCACCCTCATTCCGGAACTGACCATCTCCGAGGCCCGGGCTCTGTATGACGAGGGCATTATCTCCGGCGGTATGATACCCAAGGTGGACTGCTGTATTGAAGCCATCCACAAAGGGGTACAGAACGTTATTATTATGGACGGCCGGGTGCCCCACTCCATCCTGATGGAGATACTGACCGACGAGGGCGCCGGTACCATGGTCACGGGGGACAAATAATGAACGTATTTGAGATGGATAAGACCTACGTGGCCGGCACCTACAACCGCTTCCCGGTAGAGATCGTCCGGGGTAAGGGGTCGGAGGTGTGGGACGCCGAAGGCAAACGGTATATTGATATGGGGTCCGGCATCGGTGTGACCGCCTTTGGTATTGCCGATGACCAGTGGCAAGCCGCCATTACCGACCAGTTGGCACAGGTGCAACATATGTCCAACCTGTACTACACCGCACCGGGCGCCCGTCTGGCCAAGCGGCTGTGTGAGCGCACCGGGATGAAGAAGGTGTTCTTTGCCAACTCCGGCGCCGAGGCCAACGAATGTGCCATCAAGGTGGCCCGTAAGTACGCCGCCGAGCATAAAGGCCCGGAGTACCACGTGATCCTCACGTTGGAGAACAGTTTTCACGGACGCACCCTCACTACCCTGGCCGCTACCGGGCAGGAGCATTATCACGAGCTGTTTCAACCCTTGACCCCCGGGTTTGTGCATATTCCTGCCGGGGACGTAGAGGCTCTGCAGAGGGCGGTTGCCACCCACAAGGTGGCCGGTATCCTGCTGGAATGTGTACAGGGAGAAGGCGGCGTGGTGCCGGTGGACCCGGAGTATATCCGACAGGTGGCCGCCATCGCCTCTGGGGAAGATATCGTGCTGATGATAGACGAGGTGCAGACCGGTAACGGACGCACCGGTCAACTGTACGCCTACCAGCACTACGGCATTCAGCCCGACGTGGTGACCACCGCCAAGGGACTGGGCGGCGGACTGCCCATCGGCGCCGCCCTACTGGGCCACAAGGTACAGAATGTACTGGGATTTGGTGACCACGGCTCCACCTACGGGGGCAACCCGGTGTGTTGCGCCGGTGCCGACAACGTGCTGTCCCGTATAGACGAGGACCTACTCGCCCAGGTGCGGCAGAAGAGTGCCTATATCTTTGACCGGCTCACCGGCGCCCCCGGTATTAAGAGTGTATCCGGTCTGGGACTGATGGTGGGTATTGAAACGGAGAAACCGGCCGCCGACGTTCTGCGCGGCTGTATGGACCGTGGGGTGCTGTGCCTGACCGCCAAACACAAGTTGCGGCTGTTACCGGCCCTCAACATTCCCCAGAGCGTTCTGGAAGAAGCTATTGCCATTATCCTTGATGTGTGTAAGGAGTAATATAATGAACTTAAAAAACCGTTCTTTTCTCAAACTGTTGGATTTCACCCCCGAGGAGATTGGCGGACTCATTGACCTGGCGGCGGACCTGAAGGCCAAAAAGAAGGCCGGTATCCCCCACCGTCTGTGCGAGGGCAAGAGCATCGCCCTTATCTTTGAAAAAACCAGTACCCGGACCCGTTGCGCCTTTGAGGTGGCGGCGGCAGACCTGGGGATGCATCCCACCTATCTGGACCCCTCCGGCTCCCAGATCGGTAAGAAGGAGAGCATTGCCGACACCGCCCGGGTTCTGGGCCGGATGTACGACGGCATTGAGTACCGGGGATACGGGCAGGAGATCGTGGAGCAACTGGCCGCCTATGCCGGCGTGCCGGTGTGGAACGGTCTGACCAATGAGTTCCACCCCACCCAGATACTGGCGGACTTCCTCACCATCCGTGAACATTGCGGCACCCTCAAAGGCATTAAGTTGGTCTATATGGGGGATGCCCGGTACAATATGGGCAACTCTCTGATGGTGGGTTGCGCCAAGATGGGTATGCACTTTGTGGCCTGCGCCCCCAAGAAGTATTTCCCCGACCCGGCGTTGGTGGAAGCCTGTCAGGCGATAGCCGCCCAGACCGGTGCGGTGCTGGAGTTTATCGAGGACCCCGTAGAAGCCACCAAGAGCGCCTCGGTCATCTACACCGACGTGTGGGTGTCCATGGGCGAACCGGCCGAAGTGTGGCAGGAGCGCATTGAAGAACTGTCCCCCTACCGGGTCACCATGGACCTGATGAACAACGCCGGTCCCCAATGCCGGTTTATGCATTGTCTGCCGGCCTTCCATGACCTGAACACCGGCATCGGTCGGGACATCCATAAGCAATTTGGCATTGACTGTATGGAGGTCACCGATGAGGTGTTTGAAAGCGACCGTTCCATCGTCTTTGACGAGGCGGAGAACCGTATGCACACCATTAAGGCGGTCATGGCCGCCACCCTGTAACCATTAAAAGGCGTCCCGGACCATATCCGGGACGCCTTTTGTTGTCATAATGTTTACTTTTATACCCTTTTGTGCTATACTATATAGGTGAAAAATTGCGCCGAGAGGTGAGGACGATGCCGGACAAGTTTATACTGCACAGCGAATATGCGCCCACAGGGGACCAGCCGGAGGCTATCCGGCAGTTGGTGGACGGTCTTAACCGGGGCGACAAGGAGCAGGTGCTGCTGGGCGTCACCGGATCGGGTAAAACGTTCACCATGGCCAACGTGATTGCCCAGGTCAACCGCCCCACCCTCGTTCTCGCTCACAACAAAACCCTCGCCGCACAGTTGTGCTCCGAATTCCGGGAATTTTTCCCGGAAAATGCGGTGGAATATTTTGTTTCCTACTACGACTACTATCAGCCGGAGGCGTACATCCCCACCACCGACACGTATATAGAGAAAGACTCTGCCGTCAATGACGAGATCGACCGGCTGCGCCACTCCGCCACCTCGGCATTAAGCGAACGTAGGGACGTGATCATCGTGGCCAGCGTATCCTGCATCTACACCTTGGGCGACCCTATTGACTACCGCAGTATGGTCATCTCCCTGCGCACCGGTATGGAGAAAAGCCGGGACGACCTGCTCAAAAAACTGGTAACCTTACAGTACGAGCGCAACGACGTCAGCCTGACCCGCAACAAGTTCCGGGTACGGGGGGACGTGGTGGAGATATTCCCTGCCTACGCCGGGGAAATGGTCATCCGGGTGGAGTTCTTTGGGGACGAGATCGACCGCATTACCGAGATCAACGCCCTGACGGGGGAACTGAAAGCCACCATCAGCCATATTGCCATCTTCCCGGCCAGTCACTACATTGTTCCCCGGGAAAAGATGCAGGAGGCCATCGCCCGTATCGGCGAGGAGATGGAGGAACGGGTCCGCTACTTTGAAAGCGAAGACAAACTGGTGGAAGCCCAACGCATCCGTCAGCGCACCACCTACGATATGGAAATGTTGGCAGAGATCGGCTTCTGCAAGGGGATCGAAAACTACTCCCGGGTGTTGTCCGGCCGACCGGCCGGCAGTACACCCTGTACCTTGCTGGATTATTTTCCCGACGACTTCGTGCTGTTTGTGGACGAAAGCCACGTGACCCTACCCCAGGTACGGGGTATGCACGGGGGCGACCACGCCCGTAAAAAGAGCTTGGTGGACTACGGATTCCGTCTGCCCAGTGCCTACGACAACCGACCGCTGAACTTTGAGGAGTTTTACAGCCACATTCACCAAGCGGTGTTTGTATCCGCCACCCCCGGCGAACTGGAACGGGAAAAAGCCTCTCAGGTGGTGGAACAGGTCATCCGTCCCACCGGTCTGTTAGATCCGCCGGTGTCTGTGCGCCCGGTAGAGGGGCAGATAGACGACTTGATGGAAGAGATCCGGCAACGCACCGCCCTCAAAGAACGGGTGCTGGTCACCACCTTGACCAAGAAGATGGCGGAGGACCTGACCAACTATCTGGATACCCACGGGGTCCGGGTACGGTATATGCACCACGATATTGACACCATTGAACGGATGCAGATCATTCGGGACCTGCGGTTGGGCGAGTTTGACGTGCTTATCGGCATCAACCTGCTCCGGGAAGGTCTGGACATTCCCGAGGTGTCGCTGGTGGCCATACTGGATGCGGATAAAGAGGGCTTCCTGCGGTCGGAAACGGCGCTCATACAGGTGATTGGACGTGCCGCCCGTAATGCCCGGGGTACGGTGATTATGTACGCCGACTGCGTCACCCCCTCTATGGAAGCCGCTATCACCGAAACCGAACGGCGCCGGCAGATACAGATGGCGTATAACGAAGAACACGGTATCGTCCCCCAAACCATCCGCAAGGGGGTCCGGGAAGTGCTAGAAATCTCCACCGGCAAGGGAAAAGCCACCCGCAACGCCAAGGGTCTACGGCTGACCCGGGCCGAACGGGAGAAATTGATAAAGCAACTGACCAAGGAGATGCGCAACGCATCCAAGCTGTTGCAGTTTGAACACGCCGCCATATTGCGTGACCGTATTAAGGAACTACAAGGAGAAGAGTAGCGTGAGCGATACGAAACTGGTTGTCAAAGGTGCCCGTGCCCATAACCTGAAGAATATTGACGTAGAACTGCCCCGGGACCGGCTGATCGTATTCACCGGTCTGTCCGGGTCGGGCAAGTCCTCTCTTGCCTTTGACACCATCTACGCCGAAGGGCAACGGCGATACGTGGAAAGCCTATCCTCCTACGCCCGGATGTTTCTGGGGCAGATGGAAAAGCCGGACGTGGATTACATTGAAGGGTTGTCCCCAGCCATTTCCATTGACCAAAAAACCACCTCCAAAAACCCCCGGTCCACCGTGGGCACCGTCACCGAGATCTACGACTACCTGCGTCTGTTGTACGCCCGTATCGGTATCCCCCACTGCCCCGTCTGCGGCCGGGAGATCAAGCAACAGACGGTGGACGAGATCGTGGACCGCATACGGTTGCTGCCCGAGGGCACACGCATACAATTGTTGGCGCCCATCGTCCGGGGACGCAAGGGACAGTATGTGAAAGAACTGGAATCCGCCCGAAAAAGCGGCTACGCCCGGGCGCGGATAGACGGCAGTATCTACGACCTGGGGGAAAGCATCGCTCTGGACAAAAATAAAAAACACACCATAGAAATCGTGGTTGACCGTCTGGTAATAAAACCGGATATGGTCAGCCGTCTGAACGATTCGGTGGAAACCGCCACCAACCTATCCGGCGGTCTGCTGACGGTGGACGTGGTCGGGGGCGAGGAGATGACCTTCTCCCGTAACTACGCCTGTCCGGAACACGGCACCAGTGTGGAAGAACTGTCCCCCCGGATGTTCTCCTTTAACAATCCTTTCGGTGCCTGTCCCCAATGCACCGGCTTGGGCATCCATATGTCCATTGACCCGGAACGCATCATCCCCGACCCCTCTCTGTCCATCCGGGAGGGCGCCATTTCGGTCAGCGGATGGAGTTACAAGGAGGGCGGCACCATCGCCCGTATGTACTTTGACGGTCTGGCCGCCCACTACGGGTTTTCGGTGGATACCCCGGTTAAGGACCTGCCTAAGGAGGCGGTGGACGCCCTGCTATACGGCACCAAAGGGCAGAAGATACAGATGCAATACACCCGGGAGTACGGCAGCGGCACCCATCTGACCGCCTTTGAGGGGGTCATCACCAACCTGCAACGGCGGTATAACGAAACCACCAGCGACAGTATGCGCGAAGAGCTGGAAGCGTATATGAGTCCTATTGACTGTCCCGCCTGTAACGGGCAACGGCTCAAGCCGGAAAGCCTGGCGGTGACGGTGGGCGGTGAAAACATCATCGCCTTGTGCGATCTCACGGTGGAAGAACTGACCGCATTCCTCAACAACCTGACCCTCACCGAACGGGAACACCTGATCGGTGACCGGGTGCTCAAGGAGATACGGGAACGGTTAGGGTTCCTCAACAGCGTGGGGCTGTCCTACCTGACCTTAGGCCGAGGCGCCGCCACCCTGTCCGGCGGCGAAAGTCAGCGTATCCGCCTGGCTACCCAGATAGGGTCCTCCCTGATGGGGGTGCTATATGTACTGGACGAGCCCAGCATCGGTCTGCCCCCACGGGACAACGACCGTCTGCTGGACACCCTGCGCCATTTAAGAGATCTGGGCAACACCCTCATTGTGGTGGAGCACGATGAAGATACCATGCGTGCGGCGGATTGGATCGTGGACGTGGGTCCCGGCGCCGGTATCCACGGCGGACAGATACTGTATTCCGGCCCGGCAACGGGCATTGTGGACTGCCCGGATTCCCTGACCGGTCAATACCTGTCCGGGCGGCGGCGAATTCCTCTGCCCACCACCAGACGGCCGGGCAACGGGCATCTGCTGACCGTCCGGGGCGCGGCGGAAAACAACCTAAAAAACGTAGATGTGTCCTTTAAGTTAGGAGCGTTCAACTGTGTGACCGGCGTGTCCGGGTCGGGCAAGTCCTCACTGGTCAACGCCATCCTGTATAAGCGATTGGCCCGGGACCTGAATCGTGCCCAGATGCGCCCCGGTCAGCATGAGGGGTTGGAGGGAATAGAGCATCTGGATAAGGTCATTGACATTGACCAATCCCCCATCGGACGCAGTCCCCGGTCCAACCCGGCCACCTATACCGGGGTGTTTAACGACATCCGGGAACTGTACGCCTCCACCGGGGATGCCAAGATACGGGGCTACGGACCGGGACGCTTCTCCTTTAACGTCAAGGGAGGGCGGTGCGAAGCCTGTCAGGGGGACGGCATTCTCAAGATCGAGATGAACTTCCTGCCGGATATCTTCGTTCCCTGTGAGGTGTGCGGCGGCAAACGGTATAACCGAGAAACGTTGGAGGTCCGCTATAAGGGCAAGACCATTGCCGACGTGCTGGATATGACGGTGGAGGAAGCGCTGACCTTCTTCAGCGCCATCCCCAAGATTGCCCACAAGCTACAGACCCTGATGGACGTGGGCCTGGGATACGTCAAGGTGGGGCAACCGGCCACCACCCTCTCCGGGGGTGAAGCCCAACGGGTGAAGTTGGCCACCGAACTGGCCCGTCGGGCCACCGGGCGGACGGTGTATATACTGGACGAGCCTACGACCGGTCTGCACACCGCCGACGTGCAACGGCTTATTGACGTACTGCAACGGTTTGCCGACGGCGGCAACACGGTCATCGTAATTGAACACAATCTGGACGTCATTAAGGTAGCCGACCACATTGTGGACCTGGGCCCCGAGGGTGGCGACAAGGGCGGTACGGTGGTGGCCTGCGGCACCCCCGAGGATATTGCCGCCTGCCCGGACTCCTACACCGGGCAATATCTCAAGCGGATGCTGGAGTAAATTTACACTTTCTTCATACCCTGCGCCCTTTTTGGGCTATAATGGTAGAAAAGGTGGTTTCCTATGTTTGGCTACGTACGACTGCACAAGCCCACCATACGGATGGGCGAATACGAGCAATACCGGGGCATCTACTGTACCCTGTGTAAGCGGCTGGGCAAACGGTACGGTCTGTTTGCCCGGATGGGGCTCAGCTACGACCTGACCTTTTTGGCGCTGTTGCAGATGGCGCTCGAAGAGGCAGACCCGGCGTTTTGCCCCGGACGGTGCAGTTTTAACCCCACCAAGCGGTGCCTCAAGTGTCAATATACCGCCCCCATCGACCGGGCGGCAGACCTGACAGCCTTGCTCACCTACTATAAGCTCCGGGACACTCTGGCGGACGAGGGCGTGGGCAAACGACTGGGCGCCTCCCTGCTGTACCCTCTGGCGGCCATAGACCGCCGCCGGGCCGCTAAGCGATGGCCGGAAGCCGACCGTCGTGTTGCCGCTATGATGGCGCAACAACAGACGGTGGAACGGGACAAGACCCCCTCGGCGGACCGGGCGGCAGAGCCTTTTGCCCTGTTGCTACAATGGATGGCCGGAGATATGGCGGAGGATGACCGTAGTCGGCGTATATTGGAGCGTTTTGGCTACTGCCTGGGACGGTGGGTGTACCTGATGGACGCCGCCGATGACCGGGAGGAGGACCGGCGGCGCAGCCGGTACAACCCCCTCGTCCTGCGTGGGGATACCGACGGCAACGCTATCCTCGGCAGCCTTAACGCCAGTCTGGCGGAGTGCATAGCCGCCTATAACCTGCTCACCATCCGTCGCTTTGACGGTATACTGCGCAATATATTGGAAGAAGGGATGCCCACTGCCCAGCAACGGGTCATCGCCGGAAAGGATGCTAACTATGAGCCAAAACCCGTATGAGGTATTGGGGGTACAGCCGAGTGCCACCGATGAGGAGGTCAAGACCGCCTACCGCAATCTGGCGCGCAAGTACCACCCCGACAACTACGTTAACAACCCTCTGTCCGAACTGGCAGAGGAAAAGATGCAGGAAATTAACGACGCCTACGACGCCATCGTCCGGATGCGCAAGGGCGGAAACACCGGTGCCGGTACAGGTGCCGGTGCAGGCTACAACCCGACGAGCAACGCCTACGGGGGCGGCTCCCGGTACGCCGACATCCGTCGTATGATCAGCCAAGGCCGTATCGCGGAAGCGGAGATGCTGTTGGACGGTACCCCCTCCTCCGGCCGGGACGCAGAATGGTACTTCCTCAAGGGGAGTATCCTGTACCGCAAGGGTTGGCTGGACGAGGCGTACTCTCACTTTCAGACCGCCTGCCAGATGGACCCCCGGAATATGGAATACCGACAAGCCTACAATCAGGCGTCCTACGGACGGCAGACGGGCGGCTACCGTACCGCCGGAAACGCCGGCGGCTGTGACGGGTGCGATGTGTGTACCTCCCTATGGTGCGCCGACTGTTGCTGTGAATGTATGGGCGGCGACCTGATCCGTTGCTGTTGATAAAAAACCGCCGCAAGGCGGTTTTTTTATAAGAAAGGATGATGACCATGACCGGAAAAAGCGCCCGGCTGGCCCTGTTGGGTATCACCAGCGCACTGGCGGTGGCGATACTGCTGTTTACCTTAATTCCCACCGCCAATATAGCCTTGGCGGCACTGGCGGGGCTGACCGCCATCCCTCTGGTGGTGGAATTGGGCAAAAAATCCGCCTTGCTTCATTACGTAGCGGTAGCCATACTGGCGCTTCTGGTGGTGCCCGACCCGGAAGGGAAAGGGCTGTACATCGCCTTCTTTGGCTACTACACGGTGCTCAAAGCCGTCATAGAAGAACGGCGGTGGCCCCGTTGGGCGGAATGGGGGGTCAAACTGGCGGTATTTAACGCCGCCACCGTCACCGCCTATTGGGTCATGCTCACCTTTGTGGGTCTGCCTGCCGACAGTTTCACGGTAGGCGGTGTGTCCCTGCCGTGGGTGTTCCTGTTGGCCGGTAACGGGGTATTCCTGCTGTACGACCGGGCTATGACCGGTCTTATCAGCCAATACCTGCGCCGGTGGCGCCGTCCTCTGCGGCGGCTGTTCCGGTTGTAATTTTTGCAAGTTTCGGTTTTCTTCTTGCATTTCTTCGATTATTTTGCTACAATAGACCCATACTATTTGCAAGGGGGTCCGGGTATGAAAAGCAGTCTGTCCGCACTCATCGCCGCCCACGAGAGAGCGTTCTCCAAGGGGCAACGGCGTATTGCCGATTTTATCGCCGCCCATTACGATGAGGCGGCCTTTATGACCGCCGCCCGTCTGGGGGACAAGGTGGGGGTCAGCGAATCCACGGTGGTGCGGTTTGCCGCCCAGTTGGGGTTTGACGGCTATCCGCAACTGCAGAAGGCTATGCAGGAGCTCATACGCTCCAAGCTGACCATCGTCCAGCGT